>JAGHAD010000087.1 GCA_021161685.1 Thermoplasmata archaeon
TCAGGTTGTTTGTTCTCCTGTTCGCTGTTTTCAGGCGAAGGCGCATACTCGATGCATCCCGTGCCTAAAATCAGAACAAAAATGACCATTAGAGCAAGTACTCTCCTCACCATCAGTATAGGTATTCCGCCATGTAATTTAAACACTTCCGGTTTGCACTACTATGCAACGTTTCTGTACACTTGAAGAAGTTCACCGAAACGGCAATTAACATACCACATTATACAAGCCTAGTATGAAAGGAAAGAAAAAAGTGGAGATAAAATACACGCCCATCGGGATCATACACTCACCATTCAGTGAGCCAAAAGGTGTGCCGATTCAGCCATCCGCGAGTAAAGGAGTAGAGGGGTATGTAGAGATATTTCCTGAATTTGTCCCCGGTCTGAAAGACCTTGAAGGTTTCTCTTATATCATCCTGCTCTACCACTTTCATCTCTCAAAACCTTTCTCTCTCCTTGTAAAGCCGTATCTTGATGATAAGCATCATGGTGTTTTTGCAACGAGAGCACCTGCAAGACCAAATCCAATTGGATTATCGATAGTGCAACTTCTGAGCATCGAGAAAAACATTCTTCACATCAGAGACGTGGATATCGTTGATGGTACTCCTCTCCTTGATATCAAACCGTATGTTCCACAGTTCGATGAAAGAGATAATGCAAGAATAGGATGGCTGGAAAAGAAGATAGCAAGACTTCAGATCTCAAGGGATGACGGAAGATTTGCGGGAAAGGATAAAGAGAAATGAACGACTGATGAAAATCGTTTCAAAATGTTTTCCAATCAAGGGATTATAAGGTATTTCGTCTATTCATAGTTACGGTGAGAAAAATGAGAGGGAAAATTAAGAAAAGAATCGTTCTACCGTGCGCCCTGCTGGTTGCGGGGTTTGCGATTGCGAGCATGGCAACAGTCTTTGGAGCAGGTAGTTTACTGATTTTTGAGGAAAAGGAGATCGGTTTGGTGGCAGTGGGAGGAAAGCTAAGAGTATGTGAAGATGATCATGTTGTGAGAGAGCTCAACATACAAGAAAGGGAATACATCGTGGAGAGATCCGGAAATGGACTTAAACTTTGCAGAGTAATGGAAGCGACGCCGGAAACTAAGGAAAAGATAAATGAGAGTATCGAGATAGCCAACAGAGACAGCAGAATACGGGAATTAACCAATGACAATGGCTTACGACAAGAGATTGCTGATACAGCGGTGATCAATGGAAATGAGATAAAACTGACGGTAAAAATAGGGGATAAATGCTATGAGATCGTGGTAGATTTGGAAAATGAAACAGTAAAGTCAATAAAAGAGATAGAGGCGCTTAGAATAAGAATCGGACCCCATGAGGTATCGATGGTAGAAGAGGAAGAAAATGAGTGAGATGGTTCGAGGAAAAGCTATACTCATGGCATCTCTATTTGTTGCTTCAGCATTCATTCTGGGATTGAAGCTATCGAATCTAACACCGATTTCGATCCAAAAAGTTGACAGTTCCTCGGTGAAAAGAAAATGTAATAAGGTCGGATAATATAGGGAAGTAACAAATAATGAAAGGAAGAGAATTTCATGGTAAAGCAATATTCGTAGCAGCCTTATTTGTGGCATCAGTTTTTATTTTAGGACTGAAGTTGCTGAACCCAACATCAGTTCAAATAATTATAGAAGGACAGAATACAACCACTGCACGGATCCCAGAATTTTTCACACTTGAAGATGTTATTATTGTCGCTGTAGCTTCCTTTATTCTCGGTGTCAGCGCAACGTATCTGCTTTACTTTGTTTCAATCAAACCCGCCGGTGAACTTGTACTCGAAGAAAAGAAGAAAAGATGGAGAGAAATAGCGAAGACATTAAAGAATGACGAGCAGAAGATGTATCTGGCAATAATTGAAGCTGGTGGAATGATAGAACAAAGCAAACTCCCAGAGAGATTAGGGGTCTCGAAGGCAAGCGTTAGTAGAACTTTGGATTTATTGGAGAGCAAAGGATTAGTCGAAAGGAAAAGGAGAGGAGCGGGGAACGTTGTTTTACTGAAATAATATCAAGTTCCGTCGCTATGAAACCAGTTTGAAACCAGTTTCAAATACATGATATTTAAGGTGTTTCATCTTAATTTTTATGAGGTAGGTAGAATGAGAGGCGAAATGAAAGAGAGAATAACTTTGCTTAGTACGCTAGTGATAGCAGGATTACTGATGGTAGGTATAGGAACCGTCTCTGGGGCAGGGAATTTGCTAAAATTTCCAGAAAAAGTAAACATACAATTTCTCCCACACAAAAATATCAGTGTAGTGAAAATATTGAAGAACGGTAATACAATAAGAGAATTTACGTTGCCAGATGGAGAATACAATTTTACCATAAAAGTGTCAAAGCAAGTTAAAATAGTGAATAAGATCACCTTACGTAATTCTACTGTAAAGGTATCCATCATAAACATATCAGGGCGTGCTAGGGTAAAAATCGTTCCCAAAGAATGGAAAAATCTTACTATCAAGGTCAAGGGACCTATACACGTGTATGAGAAAATAGACAAATATCTTTCCCTTCCATTGAACATAAACATTACTCTTCTAGGTTCAGGATATAGGATCACGCCCACGGATATGATCGATCGTATCAAGGTATCCCCCACCATCTATCACATGTCTCCCAAGGTGGTAAAATGGCAATAAAAAGAAGTCTAATCGTATCGTTGATTACGGTTGCAACCCTCACATCTATAACTATCGAGACATTAGGGTATCACGTTAGTAATGAGCCTATAGAAGTAGAAAAATTTCCTCTAAAGGTAGAATTTGTTAAGGAAGAGCCTAGAAGCAAATATGTGTTTGCAGATATAGATAGAGGATTCTTTTCTGCACTTCTTTCTATAGTTGTAATCGGTACAGTGCTTGGAGTAATGTATTATCATGGTAAGATCAACTGGAAGCTCTTCCGCAAAATATATGCTATTGCATGTGTACTACTCACCATACCAACAGTTTTACTACCATGTTCTGCTCATCTGATCGCTGGTCAGCAGTATGATAAGGGTGTGGAGGAGTACAACAAAGCCATCGATTACGTTCGGTATGCTAGAGATGAAATTATCTTAGGGGATTACAAAGATGCCATCACTTGGATAAATACAGCACTAACGCACCTTTACAAAGCGAAAAGGTTTTTTAAGGAGGCACAAGACCTAGGCTACTACCTAACAGACAGTAGATACAGAGAAATAAGCAACGCTCTTGAAATAACTGAAAAAAATATTGATAATTGCTACCTCTTAAAAGGGTATATTTACCAATTAATTGAGGAAGAAAGAAAAGGAAAAGCCATAGCAGATATAGTGGATATGATACTCAGCATTATGGGCGTAATTTTAGGTATCATTTCGTGAAAAAGACCGGGATCTCAAAGGCAAGCGTTAGCAGGGCTTTGGATTTGTTGGAGAGCAAAGGGCTGGTTGAAAGAAGAAGGAGGGGAATGGGTAACATAGTTCTGTTGAAGTGAAGATTCAAAAAACCTTTGATCGATTCCATCCCCATGAAATCTTTAGGCATAGAAAGCATAGCTAAAGAGCATTCAACCCCCTTCTATCTCATAGATCCGGAATCAGCTAGAGAATCTTTTCTCAGGATCAGAAAATCCTTCCCAGAAAACACGATCATAGCATACGCAACCAAGGCGAACTATTCCCCATCGATAATCAAATTATTTAGCGATTTCGGCCTGCATTTCGATACATTTACTGCTGGAGAGGTTAAGCATCTTCTCAATTGTGGAGTTGATGCAGAAAAAATCATGTATACGAGCGTTACGGAGACAAAGGAAGAGTTCGAGTTTGTCCTATCCAGAGGTGTTAGATTCTTTGTCATCGGTTCTCTCAACGGTCTCCACAACCTGAAAGAAGTTACGGAAAGAGAAAAGATGAATGTTGATGTTCTGCTCAGGGTTCAGCCAATAGAACATGTAAAAGCTGGAACGAGTACGAGTGGAGCAAAAAGCAAGTTTGGTATACTTTTCGATGATGGTAAAGATTCTGTCAGAAACGTTCTTCCAAAGATCAAAGGATATCTCAACTTCAATGGCTTTCATTTCCATCTTGGCACGCAGGTTGCCGATCCGAGGTTCTATGTAAAAGCCATAGACAGGGTTATGGAGTATGTCAGGAAAAACGAAATCGACATCAAAATTTTAGATACAGGAGGAGGTTATCCATTTCAGTATAGCGGAGAAACACCGCCAATAGAAAAATTTGGAAAAGCGATCTCAAAGTCCATCGATGCATGGCGTAAGGCGCTTGGCAACTTTAAACTCATCATAGAGCCGGGAAGATCACTCGTTGCGGGTTCAACGGTATTTGTAGCTAGAGTTGTAAACATCAAGGAACTCTATGGCAGAAAGATCATCATAATAGATGCTGGAGATGACATGGTTATGGTTAAGAGACACAAGGTGGAACCCAACATAAAGGTTCTATCATCATCCGAGGAAAAGGAAAAATACCTGATTGCTGGAAACCTGTGCCATTCCGCCGATTGGATCATTGAAGAGCCCATCACGCTTCCAAGGGTTAAGCCGGGTGACTTGATTATTTTTAAGAACGTTGGGGCATATGTGATGAACCATAACTTGCCTTATGGTTTAAGGAGGAAACCGAAAGTGCTGACAATCGCTGATGACGAAGTAACAGAAGAGCCACATCCTTTTGATATCGCCTACCAAAGCAACATGGATTGAGCGACAGCGAGAAAATCTTTAAGACGATATTCAAAATCGGTGGCATGTCAAAGAACATAGCTAAAGCCCTTCTGGAAGTATCAATAGCTGAAGCGATATTTTTTGTTGTTGCATGGTACCTGCAGTCTGTGGTATCTACCGGGTATGGATGGTATTCCAAGGCTTTCATGATTTTAATCGGGGTAACCGCTACACTATTTCATGGAAAACCAAGGAAATATGGCTTGACGTTCGGAAATTTTAAATTCAACTTGAAATGGTGCATCCATATAACCTTAATCTTTCTCTTGATCTGGTTAGCCACTTTGCTCTTCTCAGCGCTCTTTGGATCCTTTACGGCGGTGGATCTCAAAACGCTCCTCGTCGATCTGGTATGGTTCTTCATGTTTGTTGGCTTTGCGGAAGAAATGTTTTTCCGCGGCTACATTCAGTCTAGGCTCAATGAGGTCTTCAGGAAAAAGTATAGGAAAATTCTCTGGATAAACTTTGAGTGGAGAGAAGGTACAATGATAACGGGTGTATTCTTCTTTGGGTTGCCACATATCCTTGTAGGGATTAATCCATTTACTGGCAATGTAGCTATTACGCCAGCTGTTACGGTAATGGCTGTACTTGCCTGCTTCATGGGTGTGGTTTTTGGAGTCATAGTGGAAAAAACGAACAGTATACTGGTACCAACCATCCTTCATGGATTGATAGATTTTACAGCATTTAGCCTTGGTAGGCTCACATCCATGACTATATCAAACATCGCCGTTGGAATAGCCATGTTTCTTTTCTTTTTCCTGATATTCGAGAGGTTGCTGCTTGAAGAAATCAATTAACAACTGGGATGGGAACAAATAAAAACTAATTTTATCGCAAGGATTGGAGCAAGCAGGAGGCAAAAAGATCATCATTGTAATCTTTTCCAAAGGCAACAACGGTGTTTATCATGGCTCCAAACGCCTCACTGAATGAGGACTAAGTATAAAAAGCCGAGGAGTTTTCAGAAGAGCATGGAAGAATATCCCCTTGGATGCGTCATTGGACAAAACCTGTTTCTTGTTGCTTACTTCGGCATAGGTTCTCTCGGAATGTTACCTTTAAGGTTTGCCGGTATTCCCATTATTTCCCTGACCTATGCATTTTTCCTTGCCCTGATGCTCATTTTCGTTTTGAGAAAACATCTGTGCACCAACTGCTATTACTATGGAAAGATATGCCATGTTGGATGGAGCAAGCTCGCATTAATGTTTAAAAAGAATTCTGGAGATCGCGAACTTGGTTTTAAGCTAGCTAACATAACATGGTTCCTCGCCACGATCTTTCCAATCGCGGGGATTTTAACTGTATTATTCATCAGCAGATCGATCGAAACCCTAGTTTTATTCCTGATCTTTATCATGCTAACTCCAATTAACTTTTGGATCCATAAAAGAGTTTGCAAGACTTGCAAGGAGAGAGACAAATGCAAGCTCAGCATGGCGAAGTCAGGATCTTGACATGCAGATATAGCCTCACTGAGGTTTGCTTACCTCCACATGTACTCTCTTTGATTCCTAAATATAATTTCCTCCACTTTAGATGCTATTCTTTGTGCATCGCGTCGCGTTCTATAATCTATCGGTAGACCGCGTTCCTTTCTCCATTCCTTATGCTTCTCATCTCTTTTCATAGCTAGGTGTAAAGCTAACCACCTGATGTTTGGTCTTTGGTAGTTACAAATAGGGCATTTCCATTTCCTTTCCTCAGCCAGTACTTTTCTGCGGGTCAAACTTTCGCTCGTTATTCATGCAATGGGGAGAGCAATCTTAGGTATCATTTCGTGATCTTTTTCAGGTAATAAGTTGCAATAATCTTTCCCACACTTTTGAAATAAGTTTACTTGTTTTGCTCGTTCTATCAAGTTCCAACAAGGTTTTCCCTTCTACAACTGCCTTTACAAAATTCACATCGTATGGAATTTCTCCCACTACTTCTATATCCTTCTCTTTGCAATAATCCTTTATCCTGTCTGCATTCTCCAGATTGAGGTTACTTTTGTTTATGCAAACCGCATGCTTTATTCCAAAGTGCTCCGCAACACCAATAATTCTATCCAAATCATGAATACCTGTTAAGGTGGGCTCCGCAACCATTAAAGCGAGATCAGCTCCTGATAATGCAGCTATAGCTGGACATGCTATGCCTGGGGGACCATCCACTATCAAAAATTCTTTATCAATTGCAATTTCCCTAGCCTTTTCCTTAACCTGGCTCACCAGCTTTCCAGAGGCTTCCTCCCCGGGATTTAATTTAGCATGAACCATCGGACCAAACCTAGTTTCAGATATGTAAATAAAGCCAGAAATCCTGTCCACCATTTCTATCGCATTTGCCGGGCATACGTAAGAACAAACCCCACATCCTTCACACTCATCTTTCTCTATTTCCAAGTTTTCATTGATTGCTCCAAATTTGCAAACTTCGATACACCTTTTGCATTCGATGCATTTTTCTTTATTGATTTTTGCCACCTTCATTCCATGAAAACCAATCGTTTTCTTTATCTTCGGTCTCAAAACGAGATGTAGATCTGGGGCATCAACGTCGCAATCGGCAAAAACGGAATTTCTAGCTAAGCTCGCAAAGGCTGAGGTCAAACTGGTTTTTCCAGTCCCTCCTTTACCGCTAAGGATAACTATCTCCTTCATCGTAACTTATATGCAGCATCTTGAGCTGCCATGACAATTGGATACATAGTTGGTGCAGATGTTAAACAAGGATGTGTTGCGATTTGCAAGGTTTCCATTTCGGTCATTGACATCCTCTTCTGAATTGCAATACCTATAAGGTTTATCAACTCTCCACATGTTAAGCCACCTGCCACCTGACCGCCCAGTATAATGCCAGATTGCTTGGAAAAAACGAGCTTCACCTTTATCTTACTTGCTCCAGGCATGGCTGGAGGATGCTTATCCACTCCTTCAAAAGATCCAGTTACGATTTCAAACCCTTCTTTTCTTGCACTGTTTTCTGTTAATCCAGCTGAAGCCAAGACCAAACCATCTATGTAGGTTGAGTAAATGGCTATTGTTCCCTTATTCTCCCTAACTACCTTTAGTTGATAGAGGTTTGCTCCGGCTATCCTTGCTTCTGCGGTTGCTATGGAAGCTAACATGACGGGGGCATCCTTTCTGGTGTAAAAATCTCTCTTTCCTGCACAGTCTCCAACGGCAAATATGTCTGGATCGATAGTTCGCATATATTCATCGACCCATATTCCTTTTCCCATACCAAGATTGATTCCAGCATCGGTTGCAAGCTTTGTATTTGGTACAGCTCCAATTCCGAGTATTACGCAATCTACTTTTAATTCCCTTCCGTCCTCGAGCTTTACTCCACTTACTCTCTTGTTTCCAAGGAATTCCACAACTTTTGCATTTGTCAAAACATTAACGCCTTTAGACCTTAATTTTTCTTCAGCAAGTATGGAAAATTCTTCATCAAATGAGTTGGCGAGAATGTGGGGGAGGATTTCAACGAGATAAACGTTTTTCCCTTTCAGTTTTGAAACCTCATCCGCAAACTCTACTCCAATAAAACCTCCACCAAGTATCAGTATATCCTTTTTCTCCTTCACTTCCTTAACGACTTTCTTAAGATAATCCATATCCTTGTATATGGGATATATTCCCTCCTTGTCTATCCCCGGAATGGGAGGAACAACGGGAAGAGAACCGAGAGCAAGAATTAGCTTTTCATAGCTGTACCTATCTCCTTTTTTCGTCTCAACGCACTTATTTTTCCTGTCTATCCTTACAGCCTCATCAATGACAACCTCTATTCCATTATTTTCTAAAGGTTTTGTGGAGAGTCTGTTCTCCTCCGGGCTTTTCAAGCTGGAAAACATGTATGGTATTCCGCACGGTATAACGCTGTTCTTAACATTCTTTATCATCAGTATGGTCTTATCTGGATAGTACTTCTTTGCAGTTAATGAGCTCACGATTCCCGCAGGCCCTCCTCCAATTACAAGGATATCAACTTTCCTCTCCATGCTTCTCCCATTTCTGTATCTGCAAACCATTATTATAGCTATCGCAAATCCTCTATGCTCTCGAATAACCTTTCAAACTCCTCTTTCCATCTCCTTTTCTGGCTGGAGAAAGGTACACCAAGAGAATAAAGCCTTGCTATTTCCTCGCTGTGCGGAATCCTCAACAATATGGGTATACCTTCAGACCTGCAAAACAAATCTACCTCTTTATACCCACCTCCATCTTTGTTCACCACTACTCCAAAAGGTACCTTCAGTTTCCTTACAACCTCAACAGCAATTTTCAAATCGTACAGCCCAAATGGAGTTGGCTCGGTTACAAGCAGGCAAAAATCGCTCCCCTTAACTGATTCAATAAATGGACAGCCCGCTCCAGGTGGAGAATCTATTATAACATTTTTTGACCTATCTATTAGTTCTTTCATTCTTCTTATAACCGGTATAGGAATGCTCTCTCCAACCTTCAATTTACCCTGATAGATCTCAATTCCATCCTTGCATCCTCGATATATTTCTCCAATTTCCTTTCTCCTCCACCTGATGGCATTTTCCCTACAAACCAAACCACATCCGCCACATGAATGGCAGAGTTCTGGAAAGAAGATCAATTTCTTTGAGGTAACAGCTATTGCATTATAGGCGCAGAAATCTGCGCAAGCCCCGCATAGGTTACATTTTTCAAGATCGAAATCCGGAACTTCTCGATAAATTGTTTCGATTCTTTTAAGGTCGGCCTTAACGAAGATGTTAGCGTTTGGTTCTTCAACGTCGCAGTCTAAGAGCTGAACGTCCTCCAAACTGATAGCTAGATTAACGGCAACCGTCGTTTTTCCTGTTCCACCCTTACCGCTTGCTATGGAGAGTATCATTTCCTTCGCCTTTCAATTTTATAACTGGGCAACCCACTTCGCAACCCAAGTCTTCAGCCACAAGTCTGCACTTAGCCATAAGCAAAAAGTATATTTTCCTGTTGACTTCGCTTAAAGCTTCGTAGTTACCCTGACCCTTCGCTATAACAACGTCTGCATCCCAAAATTTCTTCCTAAATCGTTCTGAGGAATAGTCCAGTATAATGGCTGGAGCCGAACTTTCCTGACCTTCATCGCCTGCCAAAATCTCAGCATGTTCATCTATACCCGCTAGCAAGGCATCTTCAACGGTCGCATCGTTGATTATCGGATTAGCCTTAACAACATACGTAATTTCTTTCCCTTCAAGCTGAGCGAGAAGGACTTTATCAAAGTAGGTCTCTCCGGCGTTATCCGCCAAATAAAGGATGCTTTCCGCTCTTTCAATATCTTTTCTCAGCCTTTCACATGTTGAGCTATCCAATTCGCTATTCAGAACCCTTTCTATAGCCTCATCTATACCTATTCTATTCATGGTTCCAAAGTCTATTGCATTTCCCGCTATGGCGACTTTAAGCGAGCAGATAAAGGGATCTTGACTTTCATCAACTATTTTATTCAGTTTTTCATAGTACCCTCTCGTAACAATATTAGATTTCTCCTTAGCGGTCTTGTAAGGATCCTTTGAGCCAACTTCTCTCCTTATTATCTCGTGAACCTTTCTCGACACGAATGGAGGAGGGAAATCAAAGGAGATGTTCTGCAGGTAATTCATCACCTTCTTCAGAACCTTCTCATGAACTTCTCTGTCATCGCTCACCATCCTTGAGGCTTCGAGCGATTGAGAGAGAAAACATGGTATACAATCCAGTGAAGTTTTCATGCCAACACCTTTTCCACAATATCCATAAAAACTTCTCTGAGATCTGAATTTTCAAGAACAAAGGGCTTTCCCTCATCGCTACCTCTTACTATATCTACGCTGATCGGTATCCTCCCAAGAAATCTTACTCCAAGCTCTCTCGCAGATCTCTCTCCACCTCCAACTTTGAAGAGATCTATCTCTCTTCCACAGTAGGGACATTTAAAACCGCTCATATTTTCTATTATCCCCAGAATTTTCATTCCGAGTTGCCTGGCGAAGTTTACAGCCCTTCTGCTATCCAGTAAAGCTACGTCCTGAGGGGTTGTAACTATGATGGCTTCGCTTTTCTCTATGGTTTGAGCTACGGTTAAGGCTTCATCCCCAGTTCCAGGGGGTAGATCCACGATCAAGAAATCCAAATCACCCCATCTAACTTCCCCGATCAGTTGCTTGATGGCTATGGTCTTAAGTGGTCCTCTCCATATTACCGGAACGTCTTTATTAATAGCTAAAGCCAAAGAAAATGCCTTAAGATTCTTTCCTACTTCAATCGGCTCTATTTCGTTTTCTTTTCCAACTACTGGAGATCCCTCGATACCAAGCATCCTTGCCACATTTGGGCCATGCAAATCGGCATCTAGTAAACCAACTCTGAAATTTTTGTAAGCTAAAGAGTGGGCAAGGTTAACGGCAACCGTGGTTTTTCCAACCCCTCCCTTTCCGCTCAGTATAGCTATCCTTCTTTTAACACCCATTAAATTTTCCCTTATTTTTTCATCCAGCTTTTCGAGTTCCTTCACCTTATTTTTCATCATTTCCTCATTCCGAAATGTCTTTCAACGCTTGCACTTTCGCTTTCCTTCAACTTTCCCTCCTTGAATTGCTGAATAACGTCTTTAATCTTTCCACTTACTCCAGCGTATATCTTTACACCCTCCGCCTTTAAGACAGCAAAGGCATTTGGTCCCATATTTCCAGTTATAACAGCTCCAGCTCCACTCTTTATCACCGTTTGAGCAGCCTTTATACCTGCCCCGCCCATGCTTTGGGACGCTTCATTTCTTATTACTTCATATTCCATATTTTCTGGATCAATCAAGATGAAAAATGGACATCTTCCAAATCTTGGATCGACGAACGCATTAAGATCGTTTCCAGTAGCTGATATCGCAACCTTCATTCCCATCACCTATAATCTTGCAAGGGGAGCACCACATCTTGGACATTTCTTTGTGTAGCATGGCACACCTGCCTGATGAGGTTCCCTGTAACCGCAGTTTGGACAGTAACATTCTCCTCCTGGTCCAGCTCCCATACCTCTTCTACCCATTCCACGAGGCATTCCTCACACTCCCAAAAGCTTGCACCTAATCCAGAAATTTTTCGATTATTTTAAGTTTTCTACAGATTTCCAAGTGTTATCTGGCATGTAAAACAAAAGCTTTATTAAATACAAAGTTGCTGATAAAAACAAGTTAAATAAGTGCATCGACTATGGTGGATACAGATATGTTAAGAAAGAGGATCGTTGTCATAACATTACTCTTTCTTTTACTGGCAGAATCTTTTCCCATTGTTTATGCAGAGAGAACGACTTCCACTTTTTATTTCCATGAAGTGGAAGAAAGTTATCTCGGGGGTATAGGAAGTATAGGGGTATTGAATGGGAGTTTTCCATCGAAAGAGAACATAAGTGATGCAGCCAGGGGAACTTATAGCATGGAAGATGTTTTAGAGATCTCCGGCGACATGGTATTTGATCTTTACTTTAATGTTCCGTTGGTAAATGTATCTCCAAATGTGATCGACGAACTCATAAACCTAACCTCAAAATTTGCAAACGTAACCATCGGTAATTTTTCTCTGAGCAACATAACCAAATTCCTTGGGATAATCTTTGAAAACCTAACCAAAGTAAACTGGAGCGTATTCCTAAGCGAGATCGCCAATCTTAGTCTTGGAAGAGAAGAGAGATTTATTATAAGGATACTGGATGGTAGCGAATTAATCAAAGAAAAGGTGGTAACCATAAAGAGGTACCCGAAAAACTTATCCAATCTAGACCTCTCTATGCTTTTTTCGCCAAAGGAAAAATTTTCTGAAAGGAACATACGTCGCATAACCTTCGTGTTAAAAGGAGTGGTTTATCATGCCAAATCAAATGCTGGCACCTTAATCGTTACCGTAGAGGCAGAGAATGAGCTTGCATGGGTAAGGGAGGTATTGAGTGGGCTTGGTGAGCTTAATGCCACCTTCGTTATAGAGATCCTGAAGGAACTTGGATTTGAAAATCTATCAAAAAGAGAAAACTTTGTGAAGCTTGCTATTAGTTTCTTCAATATCTTAAAACCTTTACTGGAAAGCATACTCAATGTCAGCTTCGTTTACGATAGTTGCAAATACCCTTCAAGCGTAACGATAACCGGCAAATTCGTTGAGAGGAAAGAAAGAGGGAAAAGGAGATACTTCCTAAGTAATGAACTCGATGGAGAAAAAAGAGCTTTATCCGATGTCCCTCCCCTACTTGGGGAAGAAAGCCAGATCAGCCTATCCAGTGATGGCGCGAGATGGATTCTCTACAAGCCCTTCAAATCCGTAACCAGAATACATGGTGAAGTGAAGGTCTGCCTCTATATAGATTATCCAAGTTACAGAGAAAGTGCTGGAATAGTTCTTCCCAGGTATAAAATAAAGGCAACCTTGGTTGAATTAGATCAAGGTTTGAATGAAGTTTCAACCATAGCATCCAATTCTACCTACGTTATCACCCCATTTGCAAGGAATATCACCTTCATAGAACTAAAAGATGTGAATCACGTCGTAGAGA
>JAGHAD010000104.1 GCA_021161685.1 Thermoplasmata archaeon
GGCAATTGCCAGTGCTGAGATCACTATTACAATAACTATCGCCAGTACCGCAAGCAGTAAAGTGTTCACTCCTTCTTTCTTACCTTCTGCAGCAGGTGTATACTCATAGAGATTACCCGTTGATGGATCGTAGATGTAATCAACCGCGCCATCTCCATCTGTATCTATCTCATAGGTTCCGTTTTCTAGATATACCACTATGGATTCTAAACCCGTTACATTGCTATGGAAGAGGTCATAGATACCATCGCCATTGACATCTATCAGGTAGCCTAGATTCCCAACAGCTTTAGCATCGATATATACCGTAAGCTTCGCCTCTTCAGAGTAGCTCTCGTTGTCAAAGGCTTTTATTTTTATGTTATAAATACCCGGCTGTAACCATTTGTGCTCTCTCGATATGCTCTCTCCGCTCGGCACAAATTCGGTAACTTCTTGGTTACCATCTCCCCAATCTATGAAGTACTGCAGGCTATCGTTATCAGGATCTGCAGATGAGAAGGTATAGGTGTATGAAACGTTTTTGTGTCCAGTTGTTGATCCACTTATGACTGGCTTTGATGGAGGTTGATTCTCTCTGAGGGCTTTGATGGTTATGAATTTATAGGCGGTATCTTTTCCACCTTTACCATCACTAACTTCTAGCGTAACCTTGTATATCCCTGGCTCTGCATATGCATGCGTTACCTTTTCGCCACTTGCAGTTGTTCCATCTCCAAAATTCCATGTGTATGTCAAAGGATCATTATCTGGATCGTAACTGCTTGTTGCATCAAAGGTTACATTTTGATTTACATAGGCTGCAATCGGAATTATGCTCATTATAGCAACTGGTGGATGGTTCTCTGCAGCTCCTCCAGCAGCTCCACCTGTTTCTCCGCTCACTTCTGCACCACCTTCGCTTATCTCTCCACCGGTACCTGCACCTTTTCTCCAGGCGTGAAGATCTACTTTTCTCGGTGGAGCCATTGCGTGCCATGTTATCGTTTCATTAGCTTTGTATCCGCCAACGATGAATACTATCTGCTTTCCCTCGTCTTTCTCACTTCCTTCCACTGCTAGGTAGTTCAAATCATATCCATACTTTCCTTCGGTTGAGATGGTGAGGTTACCTCTGAGTTCGCCATCGATGAAAGCTTTTATCTCCGTTCCAGCCGGAGCAGGCTCGTTGTCTATGTAAACATTTCCGTAGAACTTGTTTGGTGGGAGCGGAGGTGAAGAAATTGTAGCCTCTCCGAGAGGTAGCATGAACAGCAGGATTACAGCCAAACTGCATGCCAATGCTAGTTTCATTTTCTTCTACCTCTTTATATATTTAAAATAAAAAATAAAAAGGTGGTTAGATATTTCATGGTGCAGTCCCCGGCATCAGTATGTTCTCTTTAACAAATACCCAGTAGCCCCATCCTGGTAGTACAGTGTTGAACTCCGACAATCCTGAAGCTGTTGGATAGTAGCATTTCAGCTTTAAGCTATTATGTGGCATGCCCTGATGATCCACTGTACAGACTATAGAGCATTTGTTCTCTAAGCCTGTAACACTTAGAAAGTCCTCTATCGACCATGCTGTGTCATCTATGTGCCCTATCATGTTCCATCCTATGTATAGCTGTTGAGACGGCGGTAGAAGGGTAGATCTATCGTAGTAAATGCAGATGTCTTCGTCCTTTGTCTTGTAAACCCAGTATGCTTGACAGGGCTTGACTATAATGTTACAATCGTTAATCCATTTACCACTTGATGCATCGTAGTAGTATGCGGTTTCGGGCCAACTTAGGTTGAAAAGAGTCACTGCATCGGTTGGAGTTATTGGCTTTGGTATGGAAACCAGGTTCCATCCTGCTTTTAGATGAAGCACAAAGTCCGCATCTGAGCATGCTGGAGGTGTTGTACATTGTACAACGACAGTACCATCGGTTACAGAGACGCCTGGGATATTATTGTTGTCCTCGTCCTTGAGCACGACGTCCTGCAGATCGAGTGCATACATCCCATCAGGAACGCCATCCTTAACCTGGAACTCAACGGTTATAAGGGTTCCAGATTCTGGTGTGTAAATGGCACCCTTTCTGGCTATAGCGATGTTTAACTCTCCGTCGTCACTGAGATTGCTTAGATCAAGATAGTTATCTGCTCCAAAGAGATCATCCTTGACTGTAGCATTGTTTACCTTGAATTTGGTTGTATCATACACCAGATCCAGCTTAACTGCTCTGAGATTGTACGCATCGGAGTCCACCTTGACCGTGACCGTGAATGTATTACCTGGACAGAGGTTCTCTGTCAATGCTGGATCGATATAGACCTTGGGACCCGCTGTTGTGACCGTACTCACGCCAATAGTTGCAAAGAGACTAAATATTAGGAGAAGAGCCAAAAGACCCATCTCTATTATTTTTACCTTCATTATCTTTCACCTCCATATCCATAGACGCCCGCGAAGTACACGAAGTCATCGAAGTCGATGTCACCATCGTCGTCAAAGTCACCGATAACGGTGTAGTTTGGATCACCACAGTGGGAATCATATGCTCCCGCGAACTCCACGAAGTCATCGAAGTCGATGTCACCATCGCCGTCGAAGTCACCCTTGCATGGCGGTGGAGAAGGTGGAGAGGGCGGAGATGATGGAGATGTTCTTCCTCCATTCATGTACAGCCCTGTTCCATCACTTGCATCGTATGCAAACATCACCCTCGTATTGCATGAGTTTGGTGCTGTGAATGATAAAGTCACTAGCCAATCGCCCTTGCTTCCCCTAACATCAGGCAATTCTGGATATACGAATTCTTTGTAGAAATCTGGCATGGTATGAATATCGAGCCATACCCATGCTTCATGTTCGCTCTCCTTTAATATCTCCAGCAGGCTGGTATCATACCTTTCTTCAATATTCTTCTCAATGAATCTTATATCTAGGGCTGGCACATCATCTATGATCCTGTCAGCTATTGGTCTTACTTCTCCATCATGGTAGGTTGGACATCTTGTATCAAAGCTATCTGGTATATCAATGTCATCTATCATTTTATGTACCCTGTTGAAAGGTGGTAGCAATGGCAGAATTTCATTTTCGTTTACTGCTTTCTTTATTACCGAGAGGTCTTCCAGATTTACATCTTCGTGCTCCGGTACTGGATTTCTTATGGTTATGTACTTCACACAGTCCTCATCTGGCCCATATATCGCTGCGATATAGTACTCTGCCCCATCAACGAAGAAAGATTCGTTTGTACACAGTATACGACCAACTTGCACATAGGCGCTTTCGTTGTCAGCGGCTATTGCTTTGATGTACCATGGTCTGAATACTGGAATAGGTGGAGATGCATCGGCGATATGTCTACCAACACTTACGTATCCTGGTGGCACGATCTGAGCGGTAAAGTTCTGCGCAATCCTTTCTGGTTCATCATTTCCTAGGTAGTAAATGTCTACCACTATTGATATACTTGGTACTCCTGGTGCGTTTCCTGCTACAACTAGAGCGCTGACGATCTTTATCTTGTAATCAAGGAATTGGATCTCTTCTCCATTTTTCAGTTCAAAGGTTTCACTTGAAATGTCAATGTCTTTGAATCCATCTCCGTTGAAGTCGCCTACTCCTTGAAGTAGAACTCGATCATCGTATCCATCTCCATCAATGTCTGCACCATCTATACCTATCTGAGCATCGTTGTTATCACATATTGGTAGCCAGAATTTCGTTAATCCTGCATGACCGCACATTGGCTTGTAATGCTTGTCAACGAACATGTACGTGTATTCTGTTATTATGTCCTCTGATATGTTCCTTTGAGGTTCTGAAAGCCATACCATTCCTAAAGGTTCTTTGTAAACTGGAATAAACCACTGCCTCGCAAAGACCTTTTCTTTTGCATCTTGATTATCTACAACTATTCCATCGCTTCCTGGCTCAAGGGTTTCACCAACGTACAAGGCTGGATTGAAGGTTACAAAGTCTTTCTGTGGTGCTTCTGGGCTTAGTGGATCGAAAGGCCCATCCGGTGTTGTGTATGGAGATGCTGCATCGTATGTCCAGTCTTCGCCATACAATCTCAGGGTATTGTATGCGTCGTAGTCGTTGATGTAGATGTCCTTCAACCCAACCTCTTGATCATAGACAAACATTACCCTTGTCTCGCATGAGTTTGGTGCTCTCCACGATGATACCAGTAAGAAGTCCCCGTATCCGCCATCTTTATCAGGTAGAGCTGGATATACAAATTCCTTGTGGAAGTCTGGCATTGTATGGATGTCTAGCCACTTCCAACCCTCTTCAACCATCATGATTTTAGAGAATATTTCTTTATAGATGTCCTGCAGATCGTCTGGGGTTACGTTCTCATAGTAACCTCCACCCGTACACGTTGCCATGTCCTTAAGATATGATGCATTTGATATGAGCCCTATCGCATAGACCAGATAATTCTTAGATGCTGCTTCATCGATTGGACCACCATTGCCGTATGGTGTGTAAGATCCTTGTCCATTTGAGAGGAATACGATGACTTTCACCGAGTCGAGTCTGGTTGATGCATCAAGGAGATCTATAGATGCATCTAGTCCAACATCGAGGTTTGTACCACCATCGCTGTCAATCGTGTCTATCATGGATTTCACGTAGCTGAAGTTGTTTGTTAATGGTATCGCGAAATCGATACCATTATCCCAACTGACAACACCAACCCGATCACGCGATGGATCGAGCAGATCCACGAAGTATTTCGATGCATTAAGGCGTTCATCGTTTGGATCATTCCACGCCATGCTTCCAGAAGAGTCTATTGCTAGAACCACATCAATTGGAGTTGGCTCAATGAATATTGATTCATCCAGTATCTCCATGAGATTTGTATCGAACCTCGGCTCTTCATCTTTCTTTACAAAGTATATCTCCAGTGGATCGACGTTTTCTACGATCCTCTCCTCTATCGTATCGTAATTATTGTGCAATCTGTCGACTTCTCCACACACTGCTCTATCATCCATTGCACCGATGTTGTCTGGGTAATATTTCGGACACCTGTTGTCGGCGCAGTTTGGTATGTTTATGTCATCTATCATTTTATGTACCCTGTTGAAAGGTGGTAGCAATGGCAGAATTTCATTTTCGTTTACTGCTTTCTTTATTACCGAGAGGTCTTCCAGATTTACATCTTCATGCTCTGGTACTGGATTCCTTATCGTTATGTACTTCACACAATTTGGAGTTGGCCCGTATATTGCTGCAATGTCATACTCCGCTCCATCAACGAAGAAAGTTTCTCCAGTGCAAAGTATCCTTCCAACTTGCACATACGCCTGTCCCCCTCCCGTCGCTATCGCTTTAATGTACCATGGCTCCTTTATTGGAATCGGTATACCCGTAGAAACGGTGTGTCTGCCTACTCTGACATAATCACCCGGTAGAATCGTGGCAACGTAGTTCCTTTTTATCAACTCTGGCTCATCGTTTCCAAGGTAATAGATGTTAACTATCATAGATATACCAGATCCCGATATCACCCTTGCATTGACGACTTCTATCATGAAATCTAGGAACTTTATGACGTCTCCTTTCTGCAGTTCGAAATTGTCAGTGGATATAACAATGTCTTTGAAACCATCTCCATTGAAATCTCCTACACGCTGTAATGTCACAAGGTCATCGTATCCATCTCCGTCCACATCTGCACCATCTATACCTATTTGCTCATCGCTGTTGTCGCATACTGGGAACCAGAAGGTTGTCCACAGTGAACCCGTTAAAGGATCTCTTGGCGTTGCACAGGTTGCATTGTACTGTTTGTCAATAAACATGAAAGTGTATTCTGTTATCACATCTTCCGAGTAGTATATGTTTGGATCTGGAAGCCACACCTTTCCAACTGGCTCTCTGTAAACTGGAATAAACCACTGCCTTACAAAGACCTTTTCTTTTGCATCTTCACCATTTACTACTATCCCTGAAATGTCGACGAGTGCCGGATTAAAAACAACGAAGTCCTTTTGTGGTGCCTCTGGACTTAGTGGATTGAAAGGTCCATCTGGTGTTGTATATGGAAATGCTGCATCGTATGTCCAGTCTTCGCCATACAATCTTAGGGTATTTACCGTATTACTTCCTCCTTGCTGTGCTTTGGTCTCCAGTGTATTGCCTACTAGAAAACCAGAGAAAACCATAGCAAATACTATGACCCCAGCAAACACTTGCCTTACTATATTCTTTCTTTCCACTTCCTTTCACCTCCTTGTCCCGCTCTAATTTATTTTTTAAAGTGGCGGAGGGCGGGACAAACTCCCCCACTAAGGTGTATAGGGAAAATGATGGATAGGTTTAAAAAAAGAGAAGAAATTTTTTTTCGAAACTGTCTTTTGAAAAAGAGTTTTGTAGAAAAGATCTGTATTTTCGTTCCTCAAAGTTTTAGAGTGAGCTGTGCCTTTCAGTAAGTTTACTCATTCCATTGCTTAACCACTGTTTTGATCCCGAAGTCGCCGCATCAATCACTTGAATGTTATAGTGTTGTATCGCTCTAAATCCAAATAAACAAGGTCTTCGTTAGCCATCCTTCTGATCTTATACCAATTGAGCTTTATGCCTGATATAAGATCCAGTGAATCCTTACCCCAAGTAGTCCTTAACCTTCTTTATAGCATCCAGAAGTTTCATACCCTTGTCCGTTATGCTATATATTTTTGTATTTCCAAGATGATTTTCTGAAATGAGTTTCTTTTCAACTAAGACAGAAAGATACCTTTTAAGCAGGGAATGGTTTAAATTTACCTTATAGACGATTTCTGTTTTCTTGGCACCTTCACCAACAACTTCCAAAATACCACCAATAATATCTATATCGCTCCTCCTTCCATTGATCAAATTTAACCCCTTTCAGTCATCAGACCGGTCTTATTTATTCATTTCGAAATTAAATAAAACGATGTATTAAAACCAGGTTGCTATTTTGCACTGCGCCGTTTGGAAGTTTGTAGGTGAGATTTGTAAAAGTACATTGCATTGCCATGAATAACAAAGTAAATACCTTTCTCCTCATCGAAAAATTACCCTTTCTGGCAAAGTTTTACTAAGAAATGACATAGAAAATTGTCTAGAACTATTCAAGAAAGCTTTTAACCTGCCTTTATGCTATCTAGCAGTTGCAATTCCATGCTTTGCTTCTACCTGCTCCCCTTTTGGTCACCAAGCCCGGAGATGGATGGGCAAGCTCTCTCGCTTTTAAAACCCTTCAGATAAACCAAGGTGGGAGAAGCAATATCTTTGTTCCGTTTAGCTCTTTCATTCCAAATTCCCTCTCATTAAAGATTATAGCTCTATCTGGCTTGTACGCCTTGAGGAAACTCAGGAAACTTTTACTTACTCTACCAAAAGACTTGACTTCTATCGGTACTATCTTCCCTTTAAAATCTAGAACAAAATCAACCTCCGCTTTACCGGTGGTACGCCAGTATCTCACTTGTCTAAGTTGCGCTATTTCACCGAGGATGAAGTTTTCCAGGATGTAACCTTTATCAGCCCTGTTCTCAAGCGGAGAAAAATTGTTGATTGTAGCATTTCTCAAGCCAATGTCAACAAAGTAGACTTTCTTTGCCTTCTTCAGCTCGGTGACTAGGCTTTTATGAAAAGGGGAAACGAGGCGAATTATGTAGGTATTTACCAGAATGCTTATGTAATTCTCTAGGGTTTTGTAGTCTATCTTTAGATCGGACGACATTGAAGAGATTTCTAGGATATGACCTATCGATGAAGCTAGGTATTTCATGAACGCATTGAACTTTTCGAGGTGCCTTATGTTGAAAAAGAAGAAGACATCTTTTTCAAGGTATGTTCTGTACAAGTTTTTTAGGAGTTCTTTTTTAATTTCTTCATCATTCTCTTTTACAATCGCTGGAAATCCTCCAAAGGTTAGGAATTCTCCCAGTAGAGATCTAAATTCTCTCTCGAAAACTACTTCCACTTCTACCTTCTTCCCCTCCAAAAAATCCTTTATCATTTCCCTAGATCTCCTGAATGTCTCCAATAAATCCTTTGCCTTCCAGCTCAAAAATTCTTCAAAATCCAATGGCAAGAGATCAAAATAAATTGCCCTTCCCACCAGATATTTTCCTATCTCAACTTTAACATCAAATGAACCCGAGCCTGTAACGAAGAGCTTTAGATTTGGAAAGAGGTCATAGATCAGCTTTATCGATCTTCCAGCTCCTTTTGAGTACTGCGCTTCATCTAGAAATAAATTCCCTTTAAACCTACTTGCAAATGCCTTTGGATTCTCCTCAAATGCCCTTAGCATATCTTCATCTTCAAGCGTTACGTAGCTCCCTCCAAGCTTTTCCTTTAAATGTAAAAGTAAAGTGGTTTTTCCACTCTGCCTGGGACCTCTTATCAGTATAGCCTCTCTCCTTTTTATCCATTTATCCAATTTTTCCTCTATTTTTCTTGGATAATACTCCACGAATAATAGCATTATTTCTGGAGTAAAAATTTTTTGGTTAACCAATTGCATCCAGAATACCAATATATTTATAAATACTTGGTATTTACATTACCAATATGAGGGTTCTCTGGCTTCTCAACCCATGGTGGGAATCCGAGGATTGGGAGGGAAGGGACAAACATCTGGTTGAATACAATTCGATGAAGATAAGATGGTTTCCAGGATGGCTTGAAAGAATCTCTTTGGCTCCGGGAAGTGTGAATTTCGTTGTCGGTCCAAGACAGGTGGGGAAAACAACCGGATTGAAGATCTTGGTGAGAAAGCTACTCTCTGAGATCGATGAAAGTTTACAGGTCCTTTACATGGATCTGGAGCTTTTTGCCAATCTATCTGAGCTTAGAGAAGCCCTGCTGTACTATCTTCATTTGAGAGAGGAGGAGAGGATAAAAAATTCCTTCATAATACTGGATGAGGTCTCTTCTCTTCCGGAGTGGTACAGGATTGTAAAGGGTTTGATAGATCTCGGCAAGATGAAAGAAGATGTCATCATAGCAACCGGCTCCTCCAGCGTTAATATCCTGAAGCATGCGGAGTCCTTCGCTGGAAGGAGAGGGAAGGGCAGAGATGTATATACCCTGCCTCTATCTTTTCCAGAATTTGTGAGGGTGAAGAAAGTCGATCCAAGGAGAGAAGATAGATTGATCGATGCATTTCGACGGTACCTGATCCATGGTGGTTTTCCAAAGCCGATAAATGGCATCTTTTCCGAGGATGATTTCATCAAAGCTTTTGAGAGAGAATTGACGAGAATCGATAAGAGCGTTGAAATGGCAAAGAAGATAATTTCAACATTCCTTGATATGCTTCCCTCTGCTCTTTCATATAATTCAATTGCCCAGAAAATCGGCATTTCTCATAAAACGGTCGAGAGTTACTTGGAGGTCTTTCAGGATCTGTTTATAACTAAAGTGATCTTCTACAAATCGACGGATGTGATATTTAGAAAGGAGAAGAAAATAATGTTTCGCGATCCATTCATAGCCAGATCCCTCGCCCTTTGGTGTGGAAAGGAACTGGGAAGAGATATCCTTTATGAGAACGTCGTTCAGGAGCACATGCTCAGAAAATTTGGAGAAGTCTACTACTACCGCAACAAGTATGAGATAGATTGCATAGCCGGCGATATGAAGATAGAGGTGAAGGCTGGAAAACCTCATCGCAGATATCCAAAGAATGTCATCGTGCTTGAAGAGAAAGACATACCAAAATTTCTATGCGAATTAACTAATCAAGGAAACTCTTAACCTGCTTTATGCTATCTAGCAGTTGCAATCCCCTATCGGTTGTTCTGTAAATCCTGCTCCTCGCTCCATCTTTCCTTTCATCTAGAAGCTTTCTCTCTACCAAAAAAGAAAGATAGGTTTTCAGCTGGGTATAGTTGAGGTTTACTCGACAGAGAATTTTTGTTTTTTGGGCTCCATTTTTGGCTAACTCCAAAATGTCTGCGAGAATGTCTATTTCGCTCCTCCTGTTGTTTATCAACTCAAACCCTCCCTGCACTTCCTAGTATTATTATGCATATTTATTTTATTTTAATTTTTCCTATTTTTGTTATCTTGACAATTTTGAGCTATCTTTAAAAAGCCCTTTGATTTTTATAA
>JAGHAD010000031.1 GCA_021161685.1 Thermoplasmata archaeon
AAAGTATCTTTGGCTCTCCATCCACAATAGCTAAGTTCAGTATACCAAAAGTTACTTGCAAATTGGTGTGCTCGAAGAGCTGGTTTAAAACGACCCTTTCGATAGCATCCCTCCTCAGCTCTATAACTATACGCATACCTTTCCTATCGCTCTCATCTCTGAGATCCAAAATCCCATCTATTTTCTTATTCTTAACAAGGTCAGCAATTTCTCTAAGCAAATCAGCCTTATTTACCATATAAGGTATTTCGGTTACAACTATCCTCTTCCTCCCCTTCCCCTCGATCTTCACTTTTGCCCTGATCTTGATGATGCCTTTCCCCGTCTCATACGCCTTTTCTATACCTTCTCTTCCATATATGATGCCACCGGTTGGAAAATCTGGCCCTTTTATGTATTCCATCAGCTCCTCCGTCGTTATGTCTGGATTCTCAATGAATTTTATTATCCCATCAACGACCTCGCTAAGGTTATGAGGGGGGATGTTCGTTGCCATACCAACCGCTATACCTGAGGAGCCATTAACGAGAAGGTTTGGTAATTTAGAAGGTAGAACAGTTGGCTCTTTTAAGGTTCCATCGAAGTTGTCCATCCAGTCGACCGTATCCTTCTCTATATCTTCAAGCAAAAGTTTTGCTATTTTTGACATTCTAACTTCCGTGTAACGCATTGCAGCTGGGCTATCACCATCTATGGAACCAAAATTACCCTGACCATCTATTAATGGATATCTAAGAGAAAAATCCTGTGCCATTCTTACCAATGCATCATATACTGCTTGATCTCCATGTGGATGGTACTTACCCAAAACCTCTCCAACAACCCTTGCCGATTTTTTAAATGGCTTATCATGAGTTAAACCCATCTCATTCATGGCATAGAGAATTCTCCTGTGAACGGGTTTTAGGCCATCTCTCACATCCGGAAGGGCTCTACTCATTATTACACTCATTGAATAATCCAGAAATGACTGCTTCATCTCGGATTCAACCGTCCTCACAATTACATTTCTAGCTATTTTTTCAGCCATCTAATCAACCCCTATATATCGAGATTCAGAACCTCCTTTGCATGCATCTCAATGAAAGCTTTTCTTGGCTCAACATTTTCTCCCATAAGAATAGTGAACAGCTCGTCTGCCCTTACCGCATCCTCTATCGTAACCTTTATGATCACCCTCCTCGAGGGATCCATAGTAGTTTCCCACAACTGCTGAGGATTCATTTCTCCAAGTCCTTTGTATCTCTGAATGGTTACTCCTCCACCAAGCTTCTTTATCTTTTCCTCCTTCTCCCTCTCCGAATACGCGTACTCAACCATTTTTCCCTTACTTATCTTGTAAAGCGGAGGCTGGGCTATGTATAGATATCCTTCTTCTATAAGAGGTCTCATGTATCTGAAGAAGAAAGTGAGCAGAAGTACTCTTATATGGGAGCCATCAACATCTGCATCGGTCATTAAAATTATTTTGTGGTATCTCGCTGCCCTTATATCAAAATCTTCTCCTATACCCGTGCCTATCGCAGATATAAGGGCTTGAATCTCCTTGTTCTTCAATATCTTATCCATCCTCGCCTTTTCGACGTTGAGTATCTTCCCTCTTAACGGGAGGACTGCTTGAAATTCCTTATCTCTAGCTTGCTTAGCTGACCCTCCCGCGGAATCGCCCTCAACGATGAAGAGCTCGCACTTGCTTGGATCATTTGATGAGCAGTCGGCGAGTTTTCCAGGTAAGGTTGTGCTCTCCAGAATGGTTTTTCTTCTTGCAATTTCCCTTGCCCTCATCGCCGCTTCTCTTGCTCTACTTGCTGCGATAGCCTTGTTTATGATGAGCTTTGCTATGGATGGATTTTCTTCCAAAAATTCGTACAGTTTTTCGTAGGTTATGCTTTCCACTATACCTTTAACTTCAGAATTTCCCAGCTTAGCTTTCGTCTGCCCTTCAAATTGTGGATTTCTTAGCTTGCAAGATAAAACTGCAGTTAAACCTTCTCTGCAGTCCTCTCCAGTAAGGCTTCTATTGTTAAGGAGCTTGTTTCTTTTCCCATAATCGTTAAGCACTTTTGTAAGCGCCACTTTGAAGCCGGATAGATGAGTTCCTCCCTCATGGGTATTTATGTTATTGGCAAAGGTGAAGATGTTTTCAGCGTAGCCATCGACATGTTGAATTGCGATCTCTACTTCTACTCCGTTCTTTTCACCTTGGAAGAAGATGGGTTCGGGATAAAGCACTTTCTTATTTCTATTCAAATGCTTAACAAATTCTACTAAACCTCCATCAAATCTGAAAATCTCTCTCCTTCCAAATCTTTCATCCCTTATTTCCATCTCCAATCCAGCATTCAAAAAAGCGAGTTCTTTCATCCTGCTCCTTATGGTATCGTAATCAAACTTTACCGTTTCAAAGATCTTTGGATCTGGTTTGAAGGTTACAGTTGTTCCACTCATGTCAGCTTTACCAATAACTTTCAGTGGAGTTACTGGTACGCCCCTCTCGTATCTCTGGAAATATTCTTTGTTGTTCCTCCTCACTTTAACTTCCAGCCATTCTGAAAGAGCATTGACCACCGAAACCCCCACTCCATGTAGCCCCCCAGATACCTTGTAAGCTTTTTTGTTGAACTTTCCACCAGCATGTAAGGTAGTCATGACCAGCTCAACGCCTGGCTTGTTATATTTCTTGTGAACGTCAACAGGTATTCCTCTGCCGTTGTCCTCCACCGTTACGGAACCATCTTTGTTTATCGTCACCTTGACCTTTGTGCAGTATCCAGCCATCGCTTCATCGACGGAGTTATCTATAACCTCATAAACGAGGTGATGTAAACCTCTTTCATCGGTGCTCCCGATGTACATAGCTGGATTTTTTCTTACCGCCTCTAAACCTTCGAGTACTTGAATTGCTTCGGCATCGTATTTTTCATTCACGCTAGCCCTCATATCCCCGCGATGCAAACATTTCCTTTATGAAATCTGCACTAATAAATGTTCCCCATTAAATACTTCCAAAGCTTGTCTCCAATGTGATGTAAATTTTTGACCGCCTTCCCTTTACCTTTCCTCTTCATCTCTTCCCCGTCAACGAGAGCAACACCGGTTGCGAGAACAGCAGAATATCCCTCTCCCCTAACCCAAACTGGCTGATCCTTCTTGACTTCTCCATCGGCATCGACTATGCCCGGAAGCATGACATCTGCACCTTTAAGTATAAACTTGATCGCCCCCTCATCAACTTCAACATACCTCGACTTTAAGCCATACTTCTTTACTGCGGGAATTACGGGTACTGGCAAGTCATCAAACAAAAAGAAATCTAAAGAATCCTCTATGATTATTACTCTGTACTTTTCCATTTCAGCAACCTCAATCTTGGCTTTCTTCTCGATATTTATTTCAGGGTAGAGCTCTTTCAGTTTCGAGAGAAAAATCTTCTTTTCTTTTGTTTTCATTGCGTGTCTGTTCTTCATAGAGTTCCATCGAGCAAACAGTTATAAGTATCTTTCTGAATTATACTTCTAAGTGGTGTAGATGGTCAAGCCCCTTGAAGTACTTCACAGGAGTTTGAACTGCAGGGTAATGGTGGAGTTAAAGGGAAATAGAGGCTACAGGGGGATACTGAATGGTTATGACATACCCCACATGAATCTTGTTTTGAAGAACGCAGATGAAATAATAGATGGAAATGTGGTTGCAAGGAGAGAGACCGTAATAGTTAGAGGAGACAACATCGTCTATATATCACCATAGGAGGTGGGAGATGGGTAAGGGAACGCCATCAAAGAGTGGAGGAAAGAAAACGCACATCATCTGCAGGAGATGCGGAAAACATGCGTATCACATAAGGAAAAAAAGATGTGCGGCGTGTGGGTACGGAAGGAAAGAAAGGAGGAGAAATTATAGCTGGAGTAAGAGGCACCATTAGATGAAAATAATACCAATAGCGTCTGATTCGTTGGGTGTAAGGTCTCTTTCAGTTTATGTGGAAACTAAAGATTGCAAGATGATTATAGATCCCTCTGCAGCTCTTGGTCCATCAAGGTATGGTCTCCCTCCCCATCCTCTAGAGATCGAAGCCCTGGCAAACACTAAAGAAAAGATCAAAGAAATAGCTGTCAACTGCGATTTATTCGTTATTTCTCATTATCACTACGATCACTACGATCCCGATGCCGATTTCTACGAAGGAAAAAAAGTATTTGCAAAAGATATAGAGAGAAAGATAAACGCATCACAAAAGAAAAGAGGAACAGAATTTAGGGAAAGGGTTGGAAAAATCTGCGAACTCATATACTGCGATGATTCGAAAGAGACGATAGGGAACACCAAACTGACCTTTTCTCCCCCTTTCTTCCATGGCCCGGAGGGAGTGAAGCTTGGATATGTAGTTATGACGACGGTTGAAGATGGAGAAATGAAACTTCTACATGCATCTGATGTTCAAGGGCCGGTAACTGAGGAGGCAAAGGATTACATAATCTCTCAAAAGCCAGATATTTTGATAATTGATGGTCCACCCACTCTTTTCCTGGGATGGAGATTCAGCATGAAAAACTTGGAGGACGCATCGAAAAATATGGTCGAGATAATAGAAAGTACGGACTGCCAAATCATTTTGGATCACCATCTGCTCAGAGATCTCGAGTACAAGAAAAAGTTCCATGAGGTTTACGAGACTGGCGGAGACAGGATAAAGACGTTTGCCGAATATCTTGGTATGGAGAACAATCTATTGGAAGCCCATAGGAAAGAGTTGTGGGAAAGAGAAGTGGTAGAATGAGTTTCTTGATAAGGAGGTTGGAGAAGCAAATAGAAAAACTTGAAAACAAGATAAGGAAGAATGAGGAAAAGATAAGAGAACTC
>JAGHAD010000129.1 GCA_021161685.1 Thermoplasmata archaeon
GGCTTATTTCAAGAGGTCAAGATGAAATTTATCTTTTACAATATGCTGTTGAATCTCTGAGCATATTTCCAAGGGAACGATCAGCTGGAGATATGCTCCTTCCAGCTAATTGTTCAACACAGCATCCCGTTTAGAAATATTTTTAAATGCCTTTGGAGGTCTGGTTACGAATATGAGAAAAAGTGAAATGACTATCTTGGGAATAATCCTATTTTCCTTTATCATTGGTATCAGCTTCTACCCTCAGATGCCAGATAAAATGGCTTCACATTGGAATGCCGAGGGGCAAGTAGATGGTTACATGTCAAAGTTCTGGGGGTTATTTTTAATACCATTTATCCTCGCTGGACTCGCTCTACTTTTCGTTGCCATTCCAAGAATAGATCCATTGAGAGCGAACATCGAAAAATTCAGGAAATATTATGATGGATTTGTCATTTTGTTTTTCATCTTCATGCTTTCAATCTACTTTCAAGTGATTCTCTGGAATCTTGGAATCAAAACAAATCCAGGTGTAATTGTCCCGATCGCCGTCGGAATTTTGCTTTTCTACATTGGTATCCTTTGTGAAAACGCGAAAAGAAACTGGTTCATAGGTATAAGGACTCCATGGACATTGAGTAGTGAAAGGGTATGGGAAAGAACCCACAGGATCGGTGGTAAGCTATTTAAAATTGCTGGAGCGATTGCTTTTGTTGGAACAATTTTCCAAAGCTACGCGCTATTTTTCATTCTCATCCCCATTATTTCTGTGGCAGTCTATACGACTATTTACTCCTACTTTGAATACCAAAAGGAAGTAAAATGATGGCACAGAAAGTAATTTGAAGTGAATTTTAATCTTCTTTCAACATGCGCATCATATCGACCGCAGATTTGCATGGAAAGCAATACAGGCTAAACCAGTTTTTGGAAGCGATAGAAGAATATTCTCCAGATGTTGCGGTGATATGCGGAGACATTACCCATCTTGGTCCAGGTGAGCTTGCCAAGATAATGCTAGATCAAATCCCCATAGATGTCGTTGCTATACCCGGGAACATGGATACTAAAGAAGTGCTGGAGTATATAGAGAAAAGCAAAGCGAGAAACATCCATCTGAAAAGCGTTGAGATAAAAGGGCAGAAGTTCGTGGGAATAGGGGATGTGGGCTTTCATTTCGATAAAAAAGAAATTGAGGAGGAGGTGGAGATAGATGAAGATTCCATACTGGTTACTCACTCTCCTCCCCATGGAGTGCAAGATTCCGTTTTCCTTGGGATGCATGCGGGTAGCAAGTTCATAAGGAAACTGATAGAGAAGTACAGTCCAAAACTTAATCTCTGTGGGCACATTCACGAGAATCCTGGTTTTTCGAAATTGGGAAGAACAGTTGTGGTAAATTGCTCCGCAGGGAGAGATGGAAGGGGTGCACTGATAGATATAGATGATGAGATAGAGGTGAAGATGTTATAGCTCTTTTTCCCTTCCCTCCGCCAGCGCTAGAAAATGTTCTTTTCCTTCCTTGTTCCCTTTCACAAAAACAACGTCATTCTCCTTCAAACAAACATCCTTGCCGGGATCGTATATCCATTTGTCCCCCCTCTTTATCGCTATCACCCACATTCCCGTTTCCGATGCGAGATGCAGTTCCCCAAGTTTCTTATTTTTAAGAATCGAGTTTGGAGAAATGGTTACCCTCAGAAATATCTCGTCGGTCTCGAGCAAACTTTCTTTCAGAATCGGATGGAGCTCTATTTCTCTAAGCTGTACATCGGCTATATCCCTTGCTGCATCCGCTATCATTTCAGTAGATGTCGCAAGTTTTATTATTGCAAGGGCTTCATTGAGGTTGAGTTCCCCCTTTTTGGCATCTTCTATAGCTAGCTTTTGCAGTTCATCGTTCAGTTTATCAATGTGCTCTTCCAGCTCATAAACTTCCTCAGCCAATTCCTTGTTGTTGTAGATCAATGAAGAGTATGCTAGATCAACCATCAACTCGGCTTTTTCTTTCAAATCTAGAAGCATTTTTTCTGCCTCTTCTTCGCTCATCACAATCCCTCGGTTTTTCCCTCCAAAAAGGCGTTGAATTTATCAAGTCCTTCCTTAGGACCAACACCAATAACTATATCTCCAGCCCTCAACTTTTCGTCCTTTTTTGGTGCGTATATCCATTTTTTCCCCCTCCTTATGGTTATTATCCTGACTCCTGTTTCAGATGCCACGCGAAGCTCAGCTATGGATTTGTTACAGGCTTTCGATTTATCACTCACAACCAACTTTTTTATGGCTTCATCTGATTCCCTTATGAGTCTTGGCAGAATCGGATGATCCAATTTCAACGATATGATATCGACAATATCTCCAGCTGCATCGCTTATGGTTTCGGCAGCCTCCGCTATCTGCAGAATTGCCGTCAATCTCTCCGCATCCCTTTTATTCCTGGCAGCCATCATTGCTATCAACCTTATTTCATAGTTGAGGGTATCCATTCTCGCCTCTAGATATTTCACCTCCTCGGCCAGCTCTTTATTATCAAACAGCAAAGAAGAATAAGCAAGGTCAACGATCAGCTCCGATATGTTCTTCATCTCTATCAAAATATCCTTTATGCTTCTTGGCTCGTATTCCACCTCTTCCAACTCCTCTTCTTTCCACTTGGGCAATTTTCCCCTACTGGGGCTTTTTTCCATTTCCTTCATTTCTATCTCACTCTCTCTTTAAATAAGTGTCGCTTGCAACACAAGGAAGGAGGAAAGGAGACAGCCCGCACCTATGAAATCTACAGTGCTTGTAACAATCGGTATCGTAACGTTGTCTGGATCTATTCCCCTTTTGA
>JAGHAD010000124.1 GCA_021161685.1 Thermoplasmata archaeon
AGGAAAGGTGAGAGAAATAAGCATCCAGGTAGAAAAATACTGCAAGGAAATTGGAGGGGAGCTCATCGGATTTACTAAACAATCATTTGGGCCAGTTTACGAGATCAACCTAAAGAAGGTGCAACTTCAAAGTTTCTTCTAGCTTCCAAACCACCGCTAAGCTAATAAACTTAAACTGCATTCCTAGCATGTAGGAGGAAGAGGGATGGGATTTCATTTCTCATCACTCGCAAGGATAATCCAGCTATTGTTTGGGAAAAAGCATGCAAGAATAGGCATATATGGAGCTCCAAATGTTGGAAAAACGACTCTAGCTAATAGAATAGCGATGGATCTAGCTGGCGAGGTTGTTGGTACGGTTTCGGATGTCCCTCACGAAACTAGGAGGGCAAAAACGAAGAAAAATCTGAAAATAGAAAATGGGACATCATCTTTAACAATAGACATAGTGGATACCCCGGGAATCGCAACAAAAGTTGATTACATGGAATTTGTCAGAAACTATGGTATAGATGAGGAAGAGGCAAGGAGAAGGGCAAAGGAAGCTACGGAAGGAGTGATAGAAGCGATAAGATGGCTCGATAATGTCGATGGCGTCCTTCTCGTTATGGATTCAACCGAAGATCCATTTACACAAGTCAACGTCACCATTCTTGGAAACCTAGAAGCCAGAAACCTACCAGTTATAATCGCCGCAAACAAGATAGATATGGAAACCTCAAGTCCAGCTACCATTAAGTCCGCTTTCCCTCAGCATCCAGTTGTTCCAATAAGTGCACTCACTGGGCATAACATGCAAGCACTTTATTCAAAAATGATAGAGCACTTTGGCAAAAGGAAGAAAAGGAGGTGGATCAAGTGAAAGAAGGAATAACCGTGGATCTGGTATCAAAGGATAAGCTGGATGAGTTATCAAGCGAAGAGAGAATAAACTACATAATCGATGAGGTAAGAAAGGGGAAGATACTGGTTTTGGAGAGAGGGTTAACCTCAAGCGAGAGGGTTAAGCTGATCCAGCAGACCATGGAAAAGATAGATCACGATACCTTTATAGGGATAGAGATAGAGGGATATCCAGAAGAAAAAAGGAGCTTCATACACAGAATATTTGGTATGGTTGGAAAGCCAAGGATTACCGTAATAGGTCCAGCTCACCTTTTAAAAACCATAAGAAGGGATGATAGGGTTATAGAGACCGTCATTGTGCCGGGTAGGAGAGATGCCTGATGCCGCATCAATGCATTGAGTGCGGAAGAATCTTTGAAGATGGATCACCAGAATTGTTAAGAGGTTGTCCTTCATGTGGAGGTAACAAATTTATTTTCATAACAGAACCACTCACAGAGAAGCAAAGGAAAGAAATAAAGAAAAAATCTACAGAGAAAAAAATAGAGCTACCAAAGGAAAGAAAATATGAGAAGTTCAGGATAGAAATAGATGAAAGGAAGAGAGAAGAAGCCATAAAGCGTTTCATGAAAAGAGAAAAGATACCAGAAACCATAGAGATAAAAGGTCCTGGGGAATATGAGCTAGATTTGAAGGGCTTGCTCGATGAAGAACCAATAATAATAAAGAAGGACGGGAGCTACGTTATACACCTTCCTTCTCTATTTGAGATGATCAACAGACCAAAGAAGTAATCACTCCTTTAACCTTTTACACATCTTTACTACCGCCTCAACGGCTTGTTTAGCTCTGTCTATCCTATCCTCAGCCTGAAGCCTTGTCATTCCCGGCCCGGTTATTCCCAGTCCAACTGGCTTGTCATATTGCAAAGATAAATCGATGATCTTCCTCGCTGCATGTTGCATGACGACTTCATCGTGTTCTGTTTCGCCCTCTATTACTGCTCCAAGTGCAGCAACACCATCTATGTCGTTCCTTTCCAGTAACTTTTTAATTGCGAGAGGCATGTCAAAAACTCCAGGAACCTTTATCACCTTCCTCACTTCTGCACCCAAAAATTCTGCATGCTCTTTAGCTCTTTCTAGCATCATCATGGTTATATCGTAGTGGAACTCACTTACCGCTATACCTATCCTAATTCTATCCATCTATCCACCTCCTATTGGTCCAACATCTTCAAAACCCTCTCTTAATCCCTTTCCCGCATGCCTTTTGAGTTCATCTGGATTGAAAAGGAGATTCACCACATTTAGGGCATGCTCCCTTGCCCTTCTGCTCGCGAGCCACTTCAGTTCCTTTTCATCCCTTGCTTCATCCTCATGCACAAAGACCTCTATTACATGCTTATTGGTCATGAGTTGAACGAGCATTATTCCTATAGATGCTTCATGAGCGCACTGTTTATCTATTGGCATTTTTCCCGGCATTCCAAATGCTATGACTATGTCACAACCTTTCTCTTCAATTAACTTCTTGCAGGCAACTGGAAGATCCTTTATGCCAGGCACCGTATACCTGATTATCTTGATATCGCTCCTCCTCGATTTCAGTTCATTGATCGCATCTTTTGCCATATCATACCTGGCAAATGTGGTATCAGCTATCCCTATCTTCTTCATTTTCCTCCCCAACGTACAGCTCTTTCGTTTCAAGCTTTTCTATAATTTTTTTTATTATCCTCCTCGTTCCGTTCAAATCATCTCCTTCATATTTAGAGCACCTAACAACCTTTACATTTAGCCCCCTTTTCCTCAATTCCCTTTCAAGTTCCCTCTCATCTACATCTTGATCGTATCCAAGAGCTATAATATCTGGTTTGATCTCCTCCACTATCTCGAGCATATCTCCCTTTTTCCCATTAACCGCCCTATCAACCACCTTCAAGGATTCGACAATTTTCCTCCTAGTTTCTTGGGGCATTATTGGTGAGTGCTTCCTTTTCTTTACATTTTCATCGTGAGCAATAACAACAACGAGCTCATCTCCAAGCTTTTTTGCCTCTTCAAGATATTTTATGTGCCCAAGATGAAGAATATCGAAAGTACCGGTAGCCATTACTCTGACCATTTCCTCCACTCCTCTTCAATTTCCCTCCCTTCTAGAAAAACATAACCCTTTTTTCTTGCATATGCCTCAGCTTCTTCCTTGCTGAGAGCCTTTCCATCCTCGCCCATCATCTCGCAACCGCAGGCAACTGGGGTTAGACCAGCCATTTTCAAGAGAGCGACACTTAATTCAGTATGACCTTTTCTTTCTTTCAACAACCTTTCCCTAGCTATACAAATTGGAACATGACCCGGAGATCTGAATTCTTTGCCGAATGCTTTTACTCCATCTTTGATATTGCCAATTCTCCCAGCGAGCTCCGCGAAGCGCCTTATTGTTAGTGCTCTATCTCTATCTGTAATGCCGGTAAATGTATTTCTATGATTTATGGAAATGGAAAATGATGTTCTACCATCGTAAGGAATGTCAGACGGGTGTATTTCTTCGAATAGGGGGAAACTGTATCCGAGAAATTTGTATATCTCCTCGAGATAAGGTAACTTAAAGAACCTTGCTATCTCGTTTGATACCATTAACACTATGAGTCCTCCACCATCCTTCCTCATTAATTTTATATGATCAGGTGTAACAAACTGTGCAGGGATTATCAAATCTGTTTCTCCCTCTCTATTTTCGTCATCGAATATGAGGATCGTTTTTCCCTCCTTCAGATCATTGCAAGCTTTTGCTATCTTAGAAATCATATCACCAAAATAGCGATGAAAAATTGAAAGATAAAATTAAGTTTTCTACTCAAAAATGAGTTAATTAAGTGGCAAACTTTCGAGCATAATACCTGGTTACATATCCAGCTATTCTATTTCTCACTTCCTTACTCGATACATCGGTGAGCTCTTCAACCTTCCTTTTATTGTGTTCAAAATCCGTCGAGAATTGATCTGGGAATTTCTCAACAAGCTGTATGGCAATATTCTTTATATTTGCCTGCTTGATGTTTCCCAAGTCTATCACCTTGGCTTGGAATAGAATATATTTTTCTTATAAAAGCCTATCTCAATTCACAATGATAACGCTGGTTGGAATAGGTCATGTCTTTGATCTTAGAAAAGAGATAGAGAAGATCATTGCCTCAGAAGAACCCGATTTAGTTTGCGTGGAGCTGGACAAGGAAAGATACGAATCCCTTTTGGCTGAGCATGAAGAGGGCAAGCTGAGAGGTATGCCACTACCATACGTATTTCTTGCCCGCTTCCAAAGAAGGATAGCCAAACTCTATGGCGTTAGCGTTGGTAGCGAGATGCTTGCTGCCATCAAAGTTGCTAGGGAAAAGGGAATAAGGGTTGAGCTCATAGATGTAAATGTTAGAGAGATGTTTACCAGATTGTGGAGATCTCTTTCTTTTAAGGAAAAACTAAAACTCTTTGTCACTTCTCTTGTTTCCCTCTTCGTAGGAAAGAAACATGTGGAGAGAGAGTTGAAAAGATTCCAGAAAAACGAAGAGAATTTCTTGAAAGAGGTTGCTAGAGATTTTCCAGTAATGAAGAGGGCTGTGGTTGATGAGAGAAACGAGTATATGGCTAGGAAGTTAAATGAACTTAGCAGGGAGCATGAAAAGATAGTAGCCATCGTTGGAGACGGTCATGTTATGGGTATAGAAGATTTGCTAAGGAAAGAGGGTTTGGAAGTAAAAGTTATAAGGCTGAGAGAATTAATTGATTTCGGGGACCCGTAGCCTAGCCTGGATAGGGCGACAGCCTCCTAAGCTGTAGATCGCGGGTTCGAATCCCGCCGGGTCCGTTCTCTTCACAGGGAGGAATTTCCATCAAAACCGTTTTTATTTTCGAAGTTTTGAAAAAATGGTTCCGGCTATCTATCTCCCCGGTTTTGCCCCACCCGGTTCGGAGGACGTACCGGAACCAATCAAAGGGATACTTGTGAAAGAGAAGATCAGCCTGCTTCACGTATCTCATGGTCGTTTTTGGATCCCTGTGCCCAAGCCAAGAAGTTACAAGGTAGAGATCATAGGATCCACTTTCAAGCTTCGATTTTATCAGCAACCCGCAGGCACACCATAATCGGCTGGAATAGGGATAAAACTGTGCCCAGACTCTCTTGCCGTGCTGTAACAGGGGTCTTCTCAGGTATTCTTTAGAACTCAGGGGATGCCGTTTGACAGAAGGAAAAGGTAATCCTGATTTCAACCAGTTTGCAAAGCTTGCGAAAGAGAAAATCTGTCTACAAAGGCTAAAGCATCTTTTCATACTCCTCAGGCAAAGCACAGCAAGCTTCTATTCTTTTTATCTTATAACCAATGTCTTCAGCCAACTTCAAAGTTTCCTTTGATGGAATCTCCATTCTATTAACCCCAGCCAAAAGAGCTTTTCTCTCTATCTCCACCCTTCCCTTTGTTCTTGGCCTCATGCAACCTAAGGAAATGTCAACATCGGGAAAGCTCTCCTTTGCATATCTCGCAACCTTATAAACATCTTCTGGATCCGGAATTTTTGCCTTTTCAAATTCCGTCCCCTTTGTTGGCTTCAAAACTATGAGAACAAAAACAGAAGGTTTCACAACTTCCTTGACAATATCTATTGCATCGAATTCACCACCAAGATTTCCAGCATTGAGACCTATGCATACATGTGGAACGATGTGCTTTACCCCTGCATCCCTAAGGTTTTCAAGTGTCCTTCTGTAATCATCTACCTTCAAATTCACCCCAAAAACGTCCTTTATAATTCTATCTGATCCAACCACTTCAACCGAAGCGATATCTATGCCTGCACTCGCTATACCCTCGGCAAGCTCTTTATCTACGATTCCAGTGTGAAGCTTTATGATAAGATCTGTTTCCTCTTTTACCCTCCCTATTACCGGAAGGAACTTCCTTAGATTTATCATTTCTCCATTTCTTTTAAAACCTCCACTCAGCAACACACCAACTGCACCCTGCTCCTTTAGTTTTTTACAGGTTTTCATCAATTTTTCTGGAGAAGAGACGTCAAGCATATCCTTTAGATAAATCCTGTTGCAGTGCTTGCATCGCAGGGCGCAGGATAGACCTGATAATGATAGTGATGGAAACCTGGGCCAGACGTAATAAGCCTTAAAGATCATAATCCTCTCTTACCTCGTAGACCAGTTTGATAAAATCATCATCGCTAACCTCTCCCTTTTTCTCTCCCAATTCCTTTACCATGTTTACTATCGCATTTATTTCTTCCTCATCTGCATTTATTCCAAACTCTCCAAGCTTCTTCTCTATAGCATGTCTACCGCTGTGCTTGCCTAGAACTATTCTCCTTCTATTTCCAACGATCGATGGATCTATGGGCTCGTAGGTTCTTGGGTTTCTTAGAACGGCAGCAACGTGTATGCCAGATTCATGTGCAAATGCATTTTCTCCAACAAATGGTTGGTTCTTTGGAACATCTACACCAGCACATTTCGATACTAAGATAGACAGCTCCTTTAATTTTTCCGTATCTATTCCAAGGTCTATGCCATACAGATACTTGAGAGCCATTATCAGCTGTTCTAAAGGAACATTTCCAGCTCTTTCTCCCCATCCATGAACCGTAGCACAGACATATCTGGCACCCGATTTTAATGCTACAATCGCATTTGCCAGAGACAATCCAAAGTCATTGTGTAGGTGGGCGGATATTGGTAGGCTAGTGAATCTGTACATCTCTGAAAACAGGTATTCTATTGCTTCAGGTGTTGCACAGCCTAAGGTATCTGTGAAGCCAACCCTTTTTGCGCCGACTTTCTCTGCTAACTTGACAAACTTCTTTAAAATATCCATTGGTGTTCTCGTGCTATCCTCGGTGCTAAAGCTGGGAATAACACCATGTTCTTTCACATAGTCTATGGAATCTGCAATCAACTTTTCAATATCTTCTATGCTCAAGTTAAGCTTGTATTTCAGATGCAGAGGCGATGATGCTATAAACAGGAGAATAACATCAACATCAGCTTTTATGCAGGCATCGATATCTTCCCTCTTTAATCTTGATAAAGCCAGGATCTTCGCCTTTAACCCTTGTTCTGTTATCATCTTTGTGGTTTTGACTTCCCTTTCGGATATTCCGGGAAATCCAGCTTCTATCTCTTTTATTCCCATTTCATCGAGCAATATGGCTATGTTCAACTTCTGCTCAGGAGAAAATGCAACTCCCGGCATCTGCTCTCCATCTCTTAGCGTAGAATCGTAGATTATGATATCGTTTCCCCATGGAAAGTGAACCTTTTTATTGTACATGCTCAGAGAAAATTCATCTCCAGAAATTCCATTCATCCCTTCCATACCTCTCCTCTATCAGCCTTTCTATCATCTCCTTTTCATAATCACTCAAATCACCCTTCACAAATCTCGCTCCCATCGCTTTACTAAATTTCTCAACCAACGTTCTTTTAAGCCCTTTAATGTCGACCTTTTTCCCCTCTTTCTCCAAGCTTGTTACTTCAACATCCTTTCTCTTTGGAAGAATCCTTTCCATCGCATCAAGATCACTATTAACCAATATCGTTCCATGAACAAGAACAACACCTTCTCTTACGAGCAGGGCAGAACCAGATACTTTCTTGCCATTTACCAGTACATCGTTTGGTTTCTTGTAACTAGCATCAAAACCAAGATCTTCAAGAGCACTCCTTATGGAGTTGCAAACCATTTCAAAGATCTTTAATGGATTCATAATATGAGATTTAAAAATCAAGCCATAAATCAAGCAACCTTCATCGGTGTATATAGTCCCTCCGCCACTCTTCCTTCTAACGATCATAACGCCTCTCTTCCTGCATTCTTCAAGGTTAATCTCTTTTATGCTTTTCATCCTTCCAATTGATACGGCTGGTGGATACCTTCTATAGAAATGTAAAGTAAAAGGGGCTTTGTTCTTTGAAACAGCTATGGATATGGCATCGTCTGCTGCGGTAACATAATATGGATGGGCGAGATCGGTATCTATCAGCCTCCAAGTGTGCACGAATAGAGCATGTAAAATCGCGATAAAAATGATGCGAAATTAATTTGTCTTCTATAAATCAATAGCTTTTTATATTAAAGAGAGCATATCTATTTAAGGCATACCAGAGGGGAGGAAAATGAGAGATCACGACAAGGTAATAATAGCGGTTGGGATAGCTATCCTAGTTATAGCATCCGTTGGCATTTTTTTCTACAAGCCTGGTGGAGCTATTCAGAGGCTAACGAGCGAGGAAATTGCCCGCATGATGGGCATCCTTCGAGATGTTCCATCGGGAATAGAAGTGTCCGATAAAAACCCATTCTATCCATTAATACTAACACCATTGGCAATTCATTACGATAGGGAAGGGAATAGGGAGGCGATTCCCCTTTACGTTAAGAACATGACAAATCCTTCAAAGGCGGTGATAAGAACGGAAATGCTTGTTGGTAAGCCAATTGATTTGCTTATAGATGGAAGTAAAGACCCGGAGCAGGTATCTCTAGAAATAGCAGAAAGATATTGGAAGAAAGCCGATATTGCACTGATCTTAAAGGATGATAGAGAAGGATACATAGTTGGACTACCAGCAGTACCAATAGCAAGTTATCTGACCGCTCCGATAATAGTTACAGATGAGATAGATTCGAAAGTTTCTAGGGTGCTCGGTAAACTTGGGGTTAAGTGCTTGCTACTATGCGGTAATATTTCAGCTGATGGTTATAGTTCTTACAAGATAAAGAGCCTAGATGATGCCCTGAACCTTACAATTAGTATAGTTGAAAGGAAATTCGGAGAGGTTGAATACATAACCATGGCAAATCCTTTAGATGCATGGCCTCCCAAAGTATTGGATAGAAAATTCTACTCCTCTGATGTTCTCGAGCTTTCAACATTCGCCGGAGCGACTCAGCTCATTCCTTGGTTAACAGGGCTACTTACCGGCAAAACCCAAGGTGTTTTCGAGTTTGATATACCGGAGGATTACAAGTATGCCCTTGTAAAAATAGAGGTCATCAACCTAGATCATGAAGGTGTTGATCTGTTTGGAGATAAAGTGAGCGTCAGTGGTGGTATTGTAGATCCTGATGAGCCAGAGAATCTTCAAACCGATGAGCTGATAAGCTTTGGTTTATCTACGGCATCTAATCCAGCTGTTAGGGATGCAGGCGGAAGGGTAATCAAGGACAGATTTTACCATGAGACCCTGCTGTACGGAAGGGGCGGAGCCAAGTACAGGATTGTAGTAAGTGGAACTTGGCTGGAAAAGAAGAGAGGAAGGGTAAAGATAAACGTTGAGGTTGATAAGCTTGAAAGTCCTTATTATGCGATGATGAAGAAACTCTCGAGCATAGCACCCTATTTAACCGCATACCACAGGGGTATCATCTTTGCAAAACCCGAATTTGCCTTCTATCCAAACGATGATGTGAGAACACCAAAGGATGAGAAATGCGCTGGTTTCTATTCGGTTAGGAAGAATCCAAAGCTGGTTCATGCTCACAACAGGCACGTGCTCAAGATCCATGAAAAACTTAACAAGTTACTTGCAAGGTTAGCAGATATTCCCGTTGATGATCTGAAAAATCTCAGAGAGTATTACAAGGAAAATCCGATCTACATAGCCATAGTTGGAGATGGAGAGATGATACCAAGGATAATCTATGATAATCCAATCTGTCCAATTACCTATGAACAAAGTAGATATGGTTTTGCATATGGAGTGGGAACACCCAGCGATTTCATCTACGGAAATATAGATCCAATCTATGAGGATATCCTAACCTTTTCATACACCGCAAACGATACTTACAGTTACTATCCATACCAAGAAAACATCGTCGGAAGACTTGCCGGCTGGGACGTCCAAGATGTTTGTGCCCAAATCATAAGGACGATCTTCTACTACGATATCATAGAGAAGTTAGGCGATTGGAAAGACAATGCGGCCGTACTGGTTGGAGGAGGGCAGGACTTCCAGAGGCCACCGATCAGATACATGATATCAAAGCTAACTGGCAATGATGAAGCATGCGTCAAGTTGCCAACTGGATACACAAAGATAATGATGGAGAGAACGAAAGAGCTTATCCTAGAGCCCATGGGATTCAATGTCTTGACCGCACTGGATTATAAAGCTATGATAACTGGACTGAGCGATGAAGCCTTAACAAGGCTTAAGAATGCTAACCTGCTGAATAAGCTATTTCTCTTCAGGAAAAACTACGTTGCAAGGTTCTTGGGTGAGGATGTAGCTAAAGGAGGAGAGTACATAGAGAAGAGTAACTTTGTCATGATAAACGCGCACGCACAGCCAGCGAACATGGGGGCAACCGGTCCATCCGTACTTGGAGTGGGATGGGGAGGTCCTCTATCCAGATTGTTCTTTGAGAGGATAATGGCATGCATAGATGGTGGATGGTTCGGACCAAGCGCCTTAGGCATGGATGACATCGGAGATTATACCGCTAGAAGTATATCCAGGCTGAAGCTCGGTCCATCCGTGATATGGCTGAATGGATGTAATCCGGGCAGGATGACCGGTGTTTATCCGATTCATCTGGTAGCCTTTGCATTCATTCATTCAGGCGCAGCAGTTGTGTTTGCTCCATCCATGGAAAGTAACATAGCCGGTGGTTACCTCGAGCCAAAGAAGCATGTATGGGATACGCCTTGGTCCGTCCTTAGGGCTTATCTCAATACAACAAGGAATGCAAAGAAGGGAATCTATCCGGATGCGCACTTTGGTTATCTACTGTATGAAGACATGTGTAAGGAGCTGATGAAGAATGCAACCATAGGTCTTGCATTCAGGAATGCCAAGAATGCATACCTACCAAAAGATGCAAACTGGACTCTCTGGTGGTCTCCACCGCTCATGACGACTGGTAACTTCTTGCTAGATTTCAAGATCGTGAAGGAGAGGTTCGAAAAGTTCGTGGAGATGTCCGGTGGAAAGAAGACGAGGGTCTTGCCAAACAAGTACTTTGAATTCCAGGAATGGGAGCTTTACGGAGATCCAGCCTTCAATCCATACATACCTGGAGAAGAAAGTGAGTGAAGATAAGGAATAGCTCTTTTCTAGCTACGATGTAGACAGATCTCTACTATGGTAGGTTTATGAGGATGTACATAGACGGGAGATGTGGTGTTTTCGACGTAGCCAGGTGCGGATGCCGATTTTTCCATCAAGTATCCTCTAATACTAGGACGAATTAGGCCATTCTCAACAAGTTTCTCTTTTACATCTTTATTTACTTCATTTGCCTCGTCATTGTTAGACGATGATGTGGGTATCCTTTCACTTGCTGCTGGAGTTGTGTTGATTTCCGATAATTATTACGACTATTGCCAAAGCAAAGTGTGACTAAAATTTTGTTCCGAATAGCCAGCAAGGTATCCAGTCACTACAAAATATTTACTCTTTGGGTATTCTCTTTGAAATCCACACCTTGCCACTATCTATTATATGAACCACTTTCCATCCTTTCTTGATTAACTCATAACCTATAAACCTCCTATGACATCTCCATGGAAATTTTTCACAGCACATAAGGGCTGTTCTGCCCTCGCTTGCGGTTTTAATAAGCTTTTCGAGGCCATTTGCAAATTTCTCAGTCTTCACATATTCCAGATAGCCTCCTTCTCTATATCCTCCCAGTTCCTCTCCGAGGTAGTAATAGCTTATACCTGCCTTGCTCATTTCAGCCTTAAGATTTTCTTTTTTGAAATGCTCAAACTTACTGGTTGGGAATCTCCTAACATCAACCAGAATTTCTATCCCGTAAAGTTTCAATATCCTGATAAATTCTTCTAGCGTTCTGTTACTCGTTCCAATGGTGTAAATTACTTTTTCCTGTCTTTTGAGCATTTGCTTCCTTCCACGATATCAAAAACGATCTGGGTAAAAATGGTATCGTCATCAAACTCACCGTATATCTTCTTCAGCTCTTTCTCCAAATCTCTCTTCCTCTTGAGACCTTCCATCCTAACATCGTTCTTGTCGATATCGTTCCATCTCAATATTCTAACATCGAGCACCCTTGCTATCCCTATTTCTTCTCCTCCAGCAACCACTTTTACCATTTCATCCTTTTCATATTCCTTTATTCCCATCCTAAGGGTTGCCACTTTCTTTTTCTTCTTCAGCAGGGACTTGTACTTCTTTCTGAAATTCAAGCACTTCATCCAGATCACCATAGAATTCCATGATAACCTTTTCAACCGTTTTTACCAGCATCTCTTTGCAAGAATCCTCATCCATACCAATTATATCAGCCACCCTATCCCATCCCTTGCACTGTAAATTCTTTGCAAGCATCAGCAACCTTTCCCTTTCGCTCAGCACTTGCTTCCTGTCACTGAGGAAAAAATTGTACGAAAGTTTGAACAAACAATCTTTAACGGTTCTATAGGTTAAACCCGCATCCCATATATATGCAAGTAGCCTGCTCAGTTCTTCGCTGTTTAAACCAAGGTCGTTCATCTTTTCTCCATATGAATCAAGTATGGCAAGAGCAACTTTAGTGTTCAAATCTCTTAGAGGTTCCACCAGCCAGTACATGAATCTCCTAACAAATTTTCTCCTTATGTCTTCTAGCTCCCTTTCAAATTCTTTACTCAACGCTTTCATTACCGTAACCGAAAACTCAGCGCTCACGTCGTTTCTGCTGGTAGAGATATGCATTGGGAGGAAGCCATTTTTTATCCAGAATTTTAGTAGGTTGCAGGTCGCACCAAAGCTCGCTCCAACGTAATCTAAGCCAATTTCCCCCGCCTCATCTATAACTTCATTTAAAGCCCTTGAACCTATACCGTTATTAAAAAAGTTTGGATGAACCGCTATTCTGACGATCCTCATTCCTCTAAATTTACCATAATCCTTCTTCCTGTAATGCCTTATCATCAGCTGAGGGATCACATTACCAAGGACCGCTTTCCTTCCATAGAACAGGCTCAGGCAGTCTTCCTCTCCCATTCCCCCTTCAAGTGCCAACTGCAATGAACACACAGCCTTTCCCTTGTATGTTAAAGCCCTTGCCAGTTGATTTGGAGCATCCAATAGTATAGCTAGATCGTTGGGATTATTCTTGTAGTGAGCTAGTATGAGTATACCAAAGTATTCTCTCATGCTCTTCTCATCTAAGGTTATTTTATTCATGTCGAATTTTTTGTAAGAAAGATCTTCAACCTTAACTTCCTTCAGATCTGGAGCCTCAGCATCGAGCAGAAGGGCATCGAACGCCCATTTTTCGATCGGATCATTCTTGCTGTACCTTACAGGCTCTTCCATTTCAAATTCCAAGAGCCTTAACTTTTTGCTCCTTAGCCTTTCGAGGAACCTTATTGAGAAACTGCGCCCCGCTCCCTCGTAGCCATGAACTGTAGATGAATAAATGATCCTGTTTGTTCTGTCTAGAAGGTTTAACAGAATATTTGGTGGTATGGATGCGGCTTCATCAACCACGATAATATCTGCGTATTTTTCTATGGCATCTATTGGTTTCCAATATTCTATTACACTCCGATTGGTTGAAATCTCCACGATGTTTTCTCCAAGTGTTTTCCTCATCGGCTTGTATCCGAGCTTTTCCCATGATATCATTGAAAACTTGAAGATCTCTTGAACGTTCTCAATTTCTGGAGCGACGAGCATCACCCTTATTTCTCTCTTGAAATCTAGCAACCTCTCTATCAGGGCTGGCAATGCAATACCTATGGCACTGGATTTCCCTCTGCCTCTGTTGGATTTCAATACTATGGCTGTCAATGGATCTGGCTTTTCTATCATTTCTTCCATTAATTTTATAAAATCAACCTGATCTTGAGTTATTGCTAGCTTGTAGATATCGATGCTGAACTTCCTTCTTGCTGGAAACTTCAACCTCTTCTTTTCCTCTAACTTGCTCTCAAAAAATCCTTCCTTTATTATTCTTCCATCTTCAATGATCGCCACTCCATCGCTTTCCATCAATTTTCTTATGAACCATGGTACGAAATTTCTCCTTATATCCCTCTCGGTATATGGAGGAGTGAGAATCCTGTAGTGATATCTGTTTAGCATTTGTTTCCACTCCTCAAGAGGAGGGGTTACAAGGAAAATCAGACCCCCTCCTCTCACTATTCCATATAGTTTTCCGATATCGGAAGGTTGCAAGGAATGGCAGAGATCTAGGATGAGCATGTCATACGTTGTTCCGAGCAGTTTTATGCTGTCTTTAAGATGAAAACACTCCGCCCTATCTATTTTCTTTTCATGATAGTAAAGCAAAGCAACCCTTCCCTTAAAATTTGAAACGAACTTGTTCAGCAAGTCATAACTTCTATCTCTATCTCCGGCTAGAACGATCAGCCTTCTCTCGTTGTACTTTTTTGCCTCCGAATGCAATCTTTTTATCAATGTTATCGGTTTCACTTACCTAGCAAAGATCACAACCATTTAAATGTTTATTCTCTGCAATCGAGGATTCTTTTATCGGTAACAATGATATCCATCTTTTGATCATATTCCAGGTGAGGGACTTCATTTATTACCTGAAAATCAAAAGCAAGCCCTATTCTGGTTGCTCTCAATTTCTCCAAAAATTTATCATAGTATCCGAGACCATGCCCTATCCGGTAACCTTTTTCATCAAAAACTACACCTGGAACGAGAACGAGATCTATGAGATGAAGAGGAAATAAATTTCTATGTTCTGGTTCGAGTATGTTGAATGCCCCTGGCTTGAGTTCTTTCCATTCCTTTATTTCAACCGGAACAATCTCATCATCCAAAAGAAGGGGAACTATAACCCTTTTTTCGGAAAAGCTCTCCTTTATGAGGTCGTGGGTAAACACCTCGTTATTGTAAGATACGTAGAACATCACATTCCTTGCGCTTCTGAACTCCTTCATTTTCTTAACTTTTTCTTTTATCACCCTGCTTTTGGCAATGACTTCCTCTCTTGGCATTTCTTTCCTTTTTTCTATCATCTTTTTCCGCACGATTCCTTTCATTTCGAGAATCTTTTCCATTTCAACCCTCCACGCATTCCAGAACCTTTGGAGTTTTTCCCAGGTATTCTGCTGCGGTCAAGACATCTTTACCTTCCTTTTTTGCTTCCTTCCACACATCTATGGTATTCTCCCTGAACCTTGCTTCTCTAGGAAGGTGGTGATCGTAAATTATCAACCTTGTATCCGTTTTCTTTACTATTCTCGTTGCATTCGCGATAGCCCTTCTGAGATTGGTTTTATTCAAGAGATATCCAAGCATGTAGGTCATTGGTCCATCGAGTATTAGAACATCTGGATTTTCCCTTATGAAAAAATCCGCATAATCCTCTATAATCGGACCATTAACATCGCTCGAGTGAATGAATTTGCTCCCTTTGTATTCTATAATCGTAGCGAATATCCATCCAACTCTCGAAAATTCTATTCCATGAAATAAAGGTTTTGTGAACCTTACTTTTGTCTCTCCAAAGCTAAAGATCTTACCTTCTGGATAGATGAATCTCGTTCTTCCAAAGTTCAACTCAGGTATTCTATCATAATTTTTCCATTTGTTTTCTCTCTTTCTAAACCATTCCATTCCTTGCTTGAGCAGGTATCTCCTTCTATCGTTGTAATCCCCAAAGTCCTTTGAAACAGCAGCGGGAATGTCTTTCAATGGCTCTCCATAGTTTTTCATTTCCGGCTTTTCTAAAAAATTTTCTAAAGAGGTTTTTCCAAATTCTTCACATACCTTTGAGAAGAACTTCTCTGCTCTATCCCTTTGAGAATCGTTTATGTATTCATTTGGATTTTTAATAAAAATAATCTTATTTTTATAGATGCTCAAATCCT
>JAGHAD010000021.1 GCA_021161685.1 Thermoplasmata archaeon
CCATAAGTTTTATTCTCAAAATTCAATTGCAGTACGCTTCCAAAATCCTTTTCCTTAAGTAAGATTTCTCCCATAACGTTAGTTATCAGGTTCCCAAACTTGTCTATGTGCATGATTTTCCCAACGATTCTATCTCCCTCTTTCCTTCCAAATTCGATATCCATGTCGACAAAGCTTTCAACTCTCTCCCCTATATCTTCTGGTGAAAAGCCTTTAGCTAAGAGGGCAGCGGCCGGCGCGAATACATCTCTCGCATGGAAAGTTGAACCGATAGATTGCCTGCAAATGTCTTTCTTAATCTCGTACACCTTAAAATCCCTGTAAAGCTTTGCAGATGGAATCAGTATACCATTATCTGGACCGACAAAGAAGCAAACCGGAGTCTCTATTATAATGGCTTTCCTTTTGGTACCAACACCAGGGTCAACGACCGCCACGTGTATGCTCCCCCTAGGAAAGTAGGGAACCGTTGTATAAAGAAGGAAGGCTCCTTCCATCACGTTCTGCGGGGTGATATCATGGGATAAATCAACTATGTGCACATCTCTAGTAATTTCAAGTATAACTCCTTTCATCTGGGCAACGTACGTATCCTTTAATCCAAAATCAGTTAGCAGGGTTATTACTTTCATGCTATGCCGAGAACAGAGGGTAAGTCATTTAGGGAATTTATGATACAATCGTTTGTGCTTTTTGCTTCTCTATCGATCAAAATTGCGCGCACACCAATGGATCTCGGAACTTCATAATCAAATACCCTATCATCTCCAACATGTAGGATCTCTTCCTTCTTTATACCCAAAACTGAACATACCTTGATGTAAACCTCTGCATTGTTCTTGACCATTCCAAAATGGGAAACAGATGAAAAGACCTTAGAAAAGAATTTTCGAAAGCCCGTCTCTTCTAGCTCTGCCTCCACAAAATCTATCTTTGCGTTTGAAAGGACAATTAGCTGATATCTCTCTTTCAGCTTCTCTAAGGTTGGAAGGGCATCTGGATAAGGTTCTATAGCATGCCTGTAATCGTCTATGAGCTTTTTCCAATCATAGTTCAATCCATATCTTTTGAACCAGAAGGAGGGATCATACCACTCTATCCTATCCTTACCTATACTCTGATAGTCCTTCATAAGGAAAGATTTTGCTTCCTCGACACTTATTCCCTTTTTCTCTGCATACATCTTTGGTAAACCCTCCAACCAGAATAGATCGGCAAATTTGGTTTTGACCAATGTGCCGTCGAGATCGAAGGAAACATACCTGATCATTTTCTCTCTATAAAACTTTCATGGTTTATTTCTCTTTTGAATATGAAATAGCGAGAAAGTTAGTTCTTACAGGAACTTCCATACGATAGCGGTATCCCTACCTAGGAAGTTTCCCTTCTCATCAAAGGCTTCCACTGCAAGCAAGTATTTTCCAAAACCAAACCTCTTCCATTTCCATTCAAATGGCTTTGCAGAATCGCTGTAAACCAGATTTCCATCTAAATAGAAGTCAACCCTGCTTATGCTCAAATTCTTTATGAAGGTAACCTCCACATTTACCCATCCAATCACCATTTTTAGACTTGGAAACGGAAAACCTGGATAGACCCTTTTGCCAAAGAAGTATGTCGATCTATCCTCTGGTTTGGAGATGCATACGTAGGTTTTGTTGTTTATAAGAAGTCTAACCGTTCCCATCACTCCTCCAACAACTAAATCTTCAAAACCATCCTGATTAAAATCTCCAACTGCAAAACCTCCTTCATGTAAATGGTCTGCCCACGTTAGTTTCATGTCTCTAAACATGCATGCTAGGAAGAGTTTGAATGTGAAGTTCCCTTGTTGAATGTACATGATCATACTCCAATCACCTGCAAAGACTATATCAAGTAATCCGTCCCTATTATAATCTAAGACTGCAATCGAGCCAAAGGGTGTGCTGCCGAGGGTATAGGTTAATTCGATTGGTGGAGGTAAGCTCGCTACCAATATGCCTGGAGAGGATGAGTTAAAACATTTTTCTGACCCATCGTTCAGCTTAATGTAAATATGTCCAGGATCCGTAAAGTTGGGATCTCCCTCTGTGGCAGCACAGACTACCAGATCTGGATATCCATCGTCGTTGAAATCTCCCGTATCTAAACCCCAGCTTGCAGTACCGTAATCGAAAGCCACAATTTTCCTATGTCACGAAACGTTCCATTTCCATTGTTTTTGAAGAGCTTTATTTTACCATTGTTTGAGCCAACCACAAAATCTACATCTCCATCCAAATCATTATCGAAATCAGCGGCATCTATATCCTCTACACGTATAAGAGGGGTTCGTCGAGTCTTATCCTCTTCACTGTATTCTCTTATGTTCTCTAACTTAAAACTACCATCTCCTCTCCCATAAAATATGGTAATATGACCGTGATTGTCAGATAAGCTTCTCCATCCAACAACAATATCCAGCCGTCCATCTCTATTGAAATCTGCTGTTGCCAAACCATACGTGCTAACTCCTGTGCTTTCGCTGTGAAAGTCTTTTAGTACATATGCCTCAAAGAAAGGGGCTGTGTACAGGTCAGGGTAAAATTCAAATGGCTTTGGGTAAATCACGTTTCCTTCATTATGATCGCTTGGACTTGCAGCCATTGGTATAGGCAAGCTCACCAGCATTACCAAAAGCATTGCGGTTATCCAACCTTTCTTCATCCTCTTTTACCACCTCCCACCTTTTAACTCTTTGCCGATATATATTTCGGATAAGGTTGGTTTTGTCGAAGTTAGTTGTTAAGCGATATTCTTTTAAAGGTTTATTCTCTTCTAGTACACGTGGGGAGAGGCGTCAGTGAGTTGGTGTGGTATTGGGTTAAAGGTCCAATAAGGATTTATACAAGAAAGGAGGAATTGGTGGAGAAGGCACTCAGAGAGGGTTTCTTCGTTATCGGGATAAGGAAAACATCAAGGTATACCAAAACAGGGATCTAACAGCTGTTGAAAATTGAGCTTAGTTGAATCCGTCAACGCTTCTAGGATTAGACAAAGGCTTAAAAAAATGAATCGTTGGCGAACCAGAGCAGATGTTATTCGGATGCGCCTGCTGAAATAATAACAACCCTTAAATACCACTAAATCTTACCTTCTATGGAGGGGTCAGAAGATGGTAGAGAAGAGTACAATTACAGCTGAGTATAAAGATACTGGTGACATCAACGCTTTCAAGGAGAGTCTACAACAAGTTACAACCCAGTTGGAAGCAGTGAGGAATTCTTTCTATCAAGGTGTTGAAGAAATTGAAAAGATCAAAAAAATGCTCGATGTAGGTCAAATTAACAGGTTCACCAGTATAATAAATGAGTTTGAAGAGAGGTTGGCTGCAAGCGAAAGAGAGAAAGAAGAAGCTTTAGAAAATGCAAAGAGGTTCAGCGAAGAGCTGGAAAAGGAAAAAGAGAGGCTGGTGAAACTATGGGATGCCTACAAAATGCAGGAAGACGAGCTGGCTGCCAAGGAAAAAAGAATAGAAGAGCTAGAGAAAGAAATAGAGAGGTACAAGCAATCTATGGTGCAATTGGAAAAGGACTTAAATGACAGGATCAAAACCTTAACTGAGAGGATCAATAAAAAGGAAGAAGAACTTCAAAAGTATAAAACTTACAGGGATCAACAAGAAAGCCTTGAGAGAGCAAAAAGAGAACTTGAGAACAGGATCAATCTACTAAACAACCAGTTAAAAGAAAAGGAAGAAGAAATAAGAAAGCTGAGGAGTGAAAACGAAGAACTCAAGAAGTACAAGAAGTACATGGAGTTTAAGGAGAAATACGAGCAACTGCAAGAGAATTTCAAAAAAGAAAGAGAAAGATTAACCAAACTGTATAAACTGTACGAAGATTTAGAAAAAGAGAACAAGGAACTTAAGGCTGAGCTAGAGAAGTGGCACAACTGGTACGATTCAAATGCTGAAATCTTTGGAAAACTCTACAAATCCGTTGAAGAAATCAGGGCAAGGAGAGCAGAAAGAAAATAGCTACTCAATCCTAACCTCACTCACCCCATTTTCTGTTTCGTAAACGGAGATATATCCATCTACATACTCCTTGATATCTTCTATGTGAGTTATGATGAAAATCTGTCTAAACCTGCTTGATAAAGCCCTGAGTGCGGAGAATATATTCTTTCTCCTTATGTAATCCTGTGAACCAAAGATTTCGTCTAGTATAACAAGGTTAATGTCCCCACCAGATCTTTCCGAGAGTACTTCAGAGATGGCTAACCTAACGCACAGATTAACTAGGTCTTCCTCGCCTCCAGAAAATCTCTCGACTGGATGTGGGATGCCGTTATCGTATATCATTATGTTGTAATCTTCATCGAGTTCTATTTCTCCATACCTACCTTCAGTAACCATTTCAAGAAAGGAGGAGGCATATTTAGATAGAGCCGGCCTTATCCTCGATATAAGGTCTGTTCTGAAGGTTGAAAAAAGTTTTTCCAGAACTTCCAGATCTCTAACTTTCCTCTTTTCCTCTTCCAACCTTTTTTTCATTTCCCTCTGTTCCTTTAACTTTTCCTCCAGTTCTTTTAGGATTTGCTGGTATTTGCTCTCCTCTCTCTCAATGGATGCAATCTTCCTCCTTATGCAATCGAGCTCTCTCAATTTTTCCTCTACTCTTTTTATTGCATCGTTGTAAATTCGGTAAAGCTTCCTTTCCCTCATCTTAACATTTTCAAATTCTTCCCGATCGAAGGCAACTTCTTCTAAAGATCTGAATAACTTTTCTTTTATTTCGATCTCTTTTCTCTTTCTTTCTATTTCTTCCCTTAACCTTTCGATCAAAACCTCTAACTTCTGCTTCTCTTCCTTCCTCTTAAAAATCTCCTTCAACCTCTCTTCCATTTCCTTTTCCATTATAATATGCCTCTCCAGTTCTCTGCTTAAAGTATCTCTTTTCTGGCAGAGATCTCTCTCCATAGACAGCAATTCCTCTTTCTCCTTGCTGAATTTATCCATTAAAAATTCGTACTGCTCGCCAAGTATCCTTTCACACGTTGGGCATGGCGCCGAGGGGCCGAGGGATCTTAGCCTGCTTATTTTTGCATCCAGCTTTTTCTTTTCACGCTCTAGATGTTCTAACTTACTCTTTAGATCCTGCAGAATCTTTTCCTTTTCTATCCTCTTTTCTCTGAGTGAATTTATCTTTTCTTCCATTCCTCTCAGCTCTTCCTCCAAGCCTTTGAACATCCCCAACTTTTCTCGATACACTTTAATTTCTTCCTCCTTTCTCTTGAGATCATTCAAAATGTTCTCTATTTCTCCAGAGATTCTTTTCTTTTCTTCGAGCTTTTCCCTCGCCAATTCTAATTCGTTTAGCCTCTGCTTTAGCTCTTCATAATCGTTCTTCACCTTTTCCCTGTAATTCCTCGCCTCATCCAGCTCCCTTACAGCTTTTCCCTCCTCTTTCCTAACATTGCAAACCTCAACCCGTAGTTGGTTCAATTTTTCCTCAACCTCTTTCTTTTTCGCTATGAGAATTTTTTCTTTGCTCTCACCGCTCGACTCATCTATAATGATGCTTTCATATTTATTGATCAGACTCTTTGATAGTCTGGTATCTGTTCGTATGTTTTTTATGGCTTTATCAACGGCATCTATACCGAGTAACTTCATTATAACTTGTCTCCTTTCACTGGCGCACATGGTGGAGAGGGCATTGATTTCCTTCTGCCGAGCAAATATAGATGTAAAGAATGTCTTTGGATCCATACCTAGAACTTTCTGAATGAACTTTGTCGTGGCATCCGCTCCGCTTGCTACCAATTTCCCATCGACTGTAACTCTTGCTGAAGTTGTAAGGTTTTTTCCCAGCAATTCCCTCACGACCCTATATAATTTCTCTCCAAAAACAAATTCCACTTCCACCC
>JAGHAD010000068.1 GCA_021161685.1 Thermoplasmata archaeon
CCTTTCTTCAAGTGATCCATATCAAGATCAAATATGAGTTCCGCCCCCATCCATCCCTTCTCTTCCATAGTTGGGGCATCCGGATACCTGTAAAAGGCAGAAGAATAATAGATATGGGCTGGAACCATCTTGGTTATAAAACTCTGCAAGTCCTTCCTTCTCTTGAAAGAAATATGTCTCTTCATAAGTTTTGCTCCAAATGGCATGAACGCATATTCCCTTCTGTCGAATCTCTCTGGAGGTGTTACTCCATGATTTGAATAATATTCTGCAAAGCAACTTTTTAAAAAGGAAACTTCATTGTCCATCAGATATTACCAGAAGCACAAAGATTTTATAAGTATCGATTGGATAATGAAGGAGGTCTGGTTATATGGAGGAAGAGAAGTCGACAACTTATCTTGCCTTGCTAGAGACTTATAGAGAAGAATTGGAAAACGTGGATAAGCAGATCATCTACGTCCAAGCCCTTGTAAATGACTATACCAGAGCGAAAATGACCGTGGAGAAACTGAATGAAGTTGACGAAGAGACGGAAATTCTCGTTCCAATAGGTGGAGGTGTCTTCATACCAATGAAAGTAAGAAAGGGAGTAAAGGCTCTTGTCTCTGAAGGGGCTGATGTGTTCATTGAAAGCTCTCTAGATTATGCTGGAGAAGCCATTCAGAGGAAGATAGATGAGCTGAACGAGGGTTTGACGAGATTGAACGATATCGCCAATCAGATAAGGCAAAAGATGGAAGAGATATCTGAAAAATTACAAGAGGAGAGGAAGGATGTTTAAGTTTTTAAGGAGAAGCATAAAGAAATTTGAAGAGAAACTCGAGAGAGAGATAGAGGAAGCTCTGAAGAGAGAAAAAGATGTGGGGAGAGAGGAAAGGGATGAGAAAATCGAAAGAAGCATTGAGCAAGAATTGAGACAGGCGATGGAAACAAGAAAGGAAGTGGAAAAATTAGTGAAGAAAAGAGAAGAAAAAGTATCCATAGATGAGGAGAAATTGGAGGATCTGTTTTGGGATCTCGAGCTCAATTTACTTGAAGCTGACGTTGCATTGTCTGTGGTGGAATCGATAAAGGAGAGCATAAAGGAGGAGCTTAAAAGGGCGAATTATAGCAGGAGAGAACTCAAAAAGATCGTCAGAGAAGCTCTTCAGAGAGCAATACTCCATGTACTTAAGAAGAACAAGGCGGATTTTCTTGAATTGATAAACACAAACAAAAAGCCCTTTGTTATCCTGTTCGTTGGAGTGAATGGATCGGGAAAAACGACAGCTATAGCGAAGCTTGCCTATTATTTAAAACAGATGGGAAAATCCGTAGTTATTGCTGCTGCTGATACGTTCAGAGCTGGAGCGATTCAACAGCTCGAAGAGCATGCCAAAAGATTAAACGTTAAACTGATAAAGCACGATTTTGGAGCTGATCCTGCTGCAGTAGCCTATGATGCAATAGAGCACGCAAGGGCGAAGCATAAAGATTTTGTTCTTATAGACACTGCTGGAAGGATGCAAACGAACGTGAATTTGATGGAGGAAATGGAGAAAATCAAGAGGATTTCGAAGCCGGATCTGACCATATTTGTCGGGGATGCCCTATCTGGGAACGATGCAGTTGAGCAAGCGAGAAGATTTGATGAAGCAATAGGAATAGATGGTATCATACTAACCAAAGTGGATGCGGATGCTAAGGGAGGAGCGGCTCTGTCCATAGCGTATACGATTGGAAAGCCCCTTCTTTTTATCGGAACTGGTCAGAAGTATGAAGATCAAATCCCTTTTGATCCAGAGTGGATGATAAAAAATATACTCGGCAACGTCTAAAAGATACCTTCCAATGATAACTTTTTCCTTTCCCTTGTGTAGATAACCGGTAAGTCTAATTTCCTTAATTTTTTCTTAAGTTCTCTATCATTTGTGGCAACAGCTGCCCTTAGCTTACTTGCCAGCTCTATTATAGATTTATCAACCTCCCTCTCCATGCTCTCAACAACTTCAAACCTTTTGATGTATCTAAGTGCTGATTTGGCATTAATTCTCGCCTTCCCTTTGCCGTACCTGGCCAGATTTTCTATTTCTCTCTTTACCGTGCTAGGGACAACTATTTTGTAATCTCCAAGCAACTCTACCAGCTTTTCTTCAAGATCGATCAGGTTTTCAAAAACAGCTAGGGCTACGCTCGTATCTAGGATAACCACTTTATTTGACCTTTCCATAACCGATTAATCTCCATCTTCCCTCCACCTTCCTACTTATCGCCACTTTCTGTTTCGGAAATGCACAAACGGATATCTTCAACCTTACCGTTACCCTGTCATCATAAGCCTCTCTTACGATACCAACAGTTGTTGCAGTCCCAACAGTTAGCATTAAAGGTTCGTTGACCTTGATTGGCTCAACTTTCTTTTCATCTATGGTACCAACCGCCCTCTCGAGCAAACGGACTTCTAAGCTCATTTCTTCTGTTGGGTCTGGCAGTGCTCCGGGTTTTCCAACTATCTTTCCAACGAAACCATCCGATTTCGTTAAGGAAGGATCTAGCTTTGTACCAATTGCGAGCAGGCCACCTGGCCCAGCCTCCTCCACCTGCCTACCACCAGTCATTATAGATGTTATCTCTGTGGTTATCCTCTCCCACTCTTTCTTCCCCCCTCTTTCCACCCTCCTACCTGGAGCGATCTCTATCTCTTCGCCAACCACTAATCTTCCCTGCAAGAGAGATCCTCCAATAACACCTCCTTTCAAATCTTTTGGTCTTGTAC
>JAGHAD010000131.1 GCA_021161685.1 Thermoplasmata archaeon
CAGAAAACCAAATGCTGAGTCCCCGAGAAGGTTTAAATTATGCTGAATCACATGGCTTCACATACATCATAGATATACCATACGAGTTTCTCGGAGATTGCATGGATACCCTGGTAGGTTTAAGAGAATCTTTCGGGGTCGAACCAAAATGGAATAATGATTTTGAAACAGAATTTGATTATAGGGGGATGCATGTGAAAATAACCTCTTCTTTTTATTATCTAGAATACAGGGAAAAAGCTTATTATAATTGTATCAACGAGGAAATAGAGAAATTGTTAGGTGGAAAGAGGTTGAGTAAAGAAACTTTTGAGAGTACAGAAGAAAATAGAGAATCATTTCCAGTTAGCGGTGCAATATTTTTTTCTATATTGGTCGGAGGATTTGCTGTATTTCTAATGACTTGGAAGAAAAAGGGAGGGTACACGGATGAGAAAAGATTTATTAAAAATCGGAAAGGGAAAAACAAGTAGTATAGTTGGAATAATTAGAGAAGCTGTCGTTATAGCCTCTCTTTTTACACTTTCAATGGGTTCCGTACCATGGAGTATGGGGATATGAGAGTTAGATACCAAAACAGGGAGGAACAATTGACTCTGAGGAGAAGAGAAGAGGACTACCTGGAAGCAATTTATAACATTATTAGAGAAAAGGGGTATGCGAGGACAACGGATATAGCAGAAGAATTAGGCATAAAACCATCCAGTGTGACCGAGATGCTACAAAAGCTGGATTCTAAAGGCCTTATAGAGTATAGAAAGTATGAGGGAGCCGTTCTTACTAAGAAGGGGCAGAAAATTGCTGAAGCTGTTAAAGGGAGGCATGATGCACTTCTAGAACTTCTGAGAATACTGCAGGTTCCCGATGAGGTAGCAAAGAAGGATGCATGTATTATGGAACATGGTCTTAATCCAATAACGATTACCCAGTTGAAGAAATTTATCAGCTTTGTGAAGAACTGTCCTAAAGGAATACCGCAATGGTTAGAGCATTTCAAAATTTATTCTGAAACAGGTGAATTTCCAATTGAATGCAAGAAATAGTTTCGGTTTATTAGACTCTTTCCCAAAAGATTTAGGCTTATTCTAATATCCACCTAAAACCATTAGTATTATCCGATTTAATATATAAAAAGATGTGGTGCAACTGTAATATGAAAAACAAGACGTTGATCATGGTGGCATTAGCATTTGTGTTAATAGCGGTAATGATCATCGCTAACACATATCCTTTTCAGAAAGAAACGACAACTTTCAAAGAAAATATCTCACCAGTTGCTAATTTTACTTACTCACCAGGGTTAATAATGTTTAGAAATGAGCTCATACATTTTGTTGATAACTCAAGCGATAGGGATGGAGAGATAGTTGAGTGGAGATGGGATTTTGATAGTGATGGAATCATCGATTCAACTGAACAAAATCCTAGCTGTAGATATGCAAAGGCTGGTACTTATACTGTAAACCTGACGGTTGTAGATGATAGGGGTGCAAAATCGTATTGTGAAAAAGAGATTGAAGTATATAACTTGGGAGTTTTGGTTGTAGCCCATGGTTTCCCAGGAAGATGGAGTAAAAGCGTAATAAATTGTGTGAGCAGGGTTTCTCTACCGGTCCCAGTGGAGTTGGGATTCCTAGAATATGTCCCACGGCAGTCTATTAGGGATGCGATTGAAAAATTAAAAGATCAAGATGTTGATAGAATCATAGCTATTCCTCTCTTTGTATGTGGAAACAGCACTCATACCCATGAGATTTACGAGGCTCTGGAAGAATTGGGAAAAGATTTACAGATTTTTTGCACCAATGCTCTCGAAGATAACCCTTTATTGGTTGATATACTTGTTGATTATGGGAAGATGCTTTGCGAGAATGATCCACATAATCCCTTTGATAGAAGAGTTGATCCAAAGGATGCAACCCTTATCCTGTTTGGACATGGTGACCCAGGTGATTATGGAAAAAACTGGATTTCCTTGGCCGATTCCATTAAAGAGAAGATAGAGGAAAGAGGTGTTTTCAAGGAAGTAAAGTATTGTTTTATGCATGGTGGAAAGAATTTAAGGAGAACAATTAAGGAAGCAAGGGGTCATCCATTGGTTGTACCATTATTTATTGCTCGTTCTTCATTCTCAGAGATACCTATTAGGATAGCGCTCCGAGGATACTTGATAACTGGAAGATGCGAGTATAATAGCCAGTATCTTGTAGATCATCCAAACATTCCTAGGTGGATAGAGACACAATTTTGTAATTACCGTAATGTGACCGTGTGGTCAAATTATCATGTCATAGAAGGGAAGGTGTTAACATAACGGAAAGAAAGCTGTCGATGATAACAGTCCTGTTAGCCATGATGATCCCGATTAACTCCGGAATAGCTGGTGCCCATACTCTCTACATAGTAACAGAACCCAAATCAACTCTCCAAATGGAACAGGAGGTTGTAATAGCCTATGGACATCCTGAGGCCAGCTGGGCTAACAGGCGATCATATGAGATATGGAATGTCACATTACACAAGCCCGATGGAGGCGCTGTAGAATTAGATCTCAATGAATTGGATGTCATTGTTGGAGTGGCTAAGATGGCGGAGTATTGGAAGGCCAATGTCAAGTTAGATCAAAAAGGTGATTACGTTATTACTGCAACGAGAGAACCAGCTATCTATGACCCTTCATGGATAAGAGATTTTGAGGAACCCCCGCCTGTGCGTCTTATATATGAATATTCAAAGACATTTATTCACGTCCTGAAAGAGGGAGACTGGGATAAACCTATTGGTCTAGAGGCAGAACTTATCCCGTTGGTGAAACCCTATGGTCTACAGGTTGGAGACACATTTAGAGCACAGCTTTTATACAATGGTATACCCGTAAAGGGAAAATATGAGGCTGCGCATGAAACCGAATGCATCCACAATCCAGAAGAGGCTCAGCATGGCTACACAGATGAAAATGG
>JAGHAD010000042.1 GCA_021161685.1 Thermoplasmata archaeon
AGATAGATAGCCCATACGTTTTTACTGCTGGCATTTATGGTTATTCCCTGGAGAGTAACGAGATTTGAAGAGACATAGATCAGGGCATTCCAGCATTTATCATCAATAGATTTCACGATCAAATTTTCTATGGTAACCATATTCGCACAAATTTCTATAGTGTGCTTGTGCCTGTCGTTCTTGCATATGATGGTATCTCCACTCTCTGAGCCTTCAAGAGTTAACCTCTTGTCTATCCTGATCGTCTCATTGTAGACACCTGGAAAAACGTAAATGATATCTCCATCATCAGCCATTGAAATCGCCTTGCTTATGCTCCTATAGGGTAAATCGATGCTGCCATTTCCATTTGGATAGGGGGATTTTATATCGACATAAATCACTTTAGCTTCCGAAAGCATCAACGTGGCTACTAGAGTTATTAAAACAACTGCCAACATGAAACAGAATCTTCTCGCGTGCATCCCGCCCCCAATAGAAAACTACATATTTATTTAGTTTTCTAAGGGTTGGGATGAAGGTCTGCATAGGGGGAACCTTTGACAGACTTCACAAAGGGCACAAGGCTCTGATAAGGAAAGCATTTGAGATAGATAAAGAAGATAAGGTGTTTGTTGGAATAGTGAGAGATAGTTCTAAGAGTGAAGGAATTGCGAATTTTGAGGAGAGAAAAGAAGAAGTTTTGAGGTTTTTGGAAAAGGAAGGTTTTTTGGGAAGAGCCGTTGTAGAGCCAATATTTGATAGATATGGACCTTCTATAGATGGGGACTTTGATGCGATAGTTGTTTCTAAGGAAACGATAGGGACTGCGAGGGAAATAAACGAACTGAGAAGGAAAAAGGGAAAGAAGCCATTAAGGATAGTCTGCATACCAACAGTTTATGCTGAGAATGGCAAACCCATAAGTTCAAGCAGGATAAGAAAGGGAGAGATAGACAGGGACGGAAATGTCCTTCGCAAACATTAAAATATCAAACATGGATAGGGGGAAGCATGGTGTATGCGATATTTGAAGTCAACAAAGAAGATGCTGGAAAAATAGATGAAGTTCTGAAGGATGATATCGTTAGCAGACAGAGCATAACAACTAGGGACGGAAAGTCATTGGATGTGAATAAAGACGTTATCTATGTGAAGATCGAGGGAAGTGAGGAAGGGGTTAAAAGGGCTGAAGATCTGTTCGGTAAGGTGGGAATAAAGAAAATGGAAAAGGAAGATGCAGAGAGGATAAATGAGAAGATAAAATCGCAAGATGATTCTGCTGCGGTTGGAATGGGAATGATATTTGGCTAGATATTCCAGTAATCCCTCATCTTTCTTTTGATTGCATTTACAACTTCCCTTGCATTCCTCGTTTCTTTCTCATCTTCTGTATAACTTAACTCCTTACCAGCCATCGCTTCGAGCTCAGAGACAACCAACCTACCAAGAAGGTTTAAGTTGTATCCTCCTTCTAAGGTACACATGAGCCTGGGTTGAACTTTTTTGAGTTCCTTTATCATCTTATAAAATGTATCAGATCTAAGTCTCAGTCCTCCAAGCATGTCCGTGTAGTGTGAATCAAAACCCGCAGATACTATTATGATGTCTGGTTTGAACTGCTCAGCTATTGGAATAAAAACTTCTTCCAAAAGGGTCATTACTGTTCTTTCACCCGCTCCCCTTGGGAGAGGGGCGTTCACCGTGAAACCTTCTCCATCTTCTTCTCCAATTTCTTCGATGGATCCGGTGCCTGGATAATGGGGAGATAGATGAAAAGACTGGTACAAAACATCGTTCCTTTCATAGAATATATCCTGCGTTCCATTGCCGTGATGAACGTCGTGATCAAAAATAAGAACTTTTTTACCTTTCTTGGTCAATGCATTTGCAGCAAGGGCAGCATTGTTGAACAGGCAGAATCCCATCGATCTATATCTATCCGCATGATGTCCCGGCGGTCTAACTAGGGCAAAACCATTCTTTACCTCATCCATGCAGATTTCTTCAGCGAGCTTGCAAACCGCTCCAGCGGCGAGTTTTGCGATCTCGTATGATCCAATGCTTACATAGGTATCAAAATCGATCCATCCACCCTTTTCGCTGAGCTTCTCTACTAGCTTTACCATGTTGGAATCGTGCACGGCAAGAATATCTTCCTCAGCCAAAGGCTCGGGCTCCGCAAAGTCGATTTCCATTTCCGATCCCCTCACTGCCTTAATGATGCTTCTTAACCTCTCGGCATTTTCCGGATGAGATGGTTGGTTGTGCTTAAGGAAATCATCTGAGTAATATACCTTGAGCTTCATGGGGTACGAAGAGAAAAAGGAAATATTTAAGTTTAAGTATCTGGAAGTTTATTGTTATTTGCATGGGGAAAAACCTTCTTGGAATATCACCCGAATACGCGTACATCCATAGGGAAGGAGCGGTATTACTTGAGGAAATTCACTCTCCTCACTTCTTAGCTTTTTGCCCTTCAGATAAGGATGTAAATCTTGAGAGAGAAAAGCTAATGGAGAGATGGAAAAAAGGAGAAGGGTTATTAAAGCACATAACCGAGATAGGAAAAGTTGAGAAATTCAAAAGCTTCTGGGATTTCGAGAAGGAAATAGATGCGTTTAGGGTGTATGTGAAGAGATCTTTCTTGGTTCCGGAGGTCAGCGACTACCTATTTTTCAACATGGATTTATACACTGCTGAACATGATATCCCATACCATCAGAGGGTCCTCATTGACATGGCATCCCAGGATAAGATGTGGGTGCTTGATACAGAAGGTAGAGAAGAAAGGCTAAAGGTACTTGTGTACGACATCGAAACGACCGAATTCGAGGAAGAAAAGACAGATCTTCCAATTGACATCCTTGGTTACACTTCGTTTGAGGTAAGGATAAAATCGAAAAAGGATCTCGATAACGAAGATTTCTACTTTGATATGGAGAAACCCTCCGTGAGCTGGAAAGAGAGCGAGATTGTACAGCTCGTTTCAAGGAATAGAGATGAGGAGATAGAGAACTTGGTCGATTTCTGCAAGATTTTGAGGGAGCACGATATAGTTTCTGGACATAACATAGTGGGCTTTGATAACAGGCAAATGTATGGGAGGATAGAGAGATTTCTCGAAGAGAAGGGAGATAACCTATCAAAGGAAGAGATCAAGCTTTTCAAGGAATTTCTGAAGGTTTATGCCAGAAAAGATAAATCTTTCCACTTTGGAGTTGGTTCCGAAATCGTCAACATATATCCATCAACCTTAGATACCTATCTGGGTGTGAGGAAATTCTATCCATACTTAGATGATTTTGGTCTGAAATCGGTTGCCCAATTCCTTGGAATAGAGATAGAAGGGAGGGTGTATCTATTACCAAGCCAGATCAAGATAGATGATAGAACCCTGCAGTATAACAAGCATGACGTCATGGAGCAGGCTGGAGTTACCATGCAAATACTGGAGCAGGCTTTACCCCTAGCTTTCACGACCTGCATGCCCTTTGATATGCTCCTTGAGGCTGGAGCGGTAAACATGTGGGATCACATGGCGATGATAAGGGCTACCAAATACAAGAAAATAATACCCCCAACCGCCAAGGTTCTAAATGTATCGAAATTTCTGGTTAAGAAGTTTCCCGGAGAAAGGAATAAAAAGAGATTGACCGAGAAAGCGAAGAAAGTAAAGGAGCAGTTATCCAAAGAAGTGATAAGGGTACTGAAGTACGGCGAAGAAATGCCAGATTGGGTCAGCTATCCAGATGTGATTTACAATGGAAAGGCGAAGGATGGAGAAGAGGCTTTGAACTACCACATACCTGGAGGAATGACCATAAAGCCAGATAAGGATGCAAAATCGGATTTCATTCCATGGTACTATGTTATAGTTGCCGATGTTGGAGCGATGTATCCGACGATACTCAAAGCCCTAAACATCGGAGCAGATGTTGTCAGGTTGGCGAGAAAGGGAGAAAAACCAGATAGTTGGATATGGCTCAAGTATTTGCCAAAAGGATTTCTCGAAGATTATGACGTTGCATGGAGAGAAATAGGAAAAGATGAAGAGTTTGCGGATACCGGAGTGATGATAGGCATAAGGGTTAGCAGGGAAGCTGGAGTTGTGAACAGGGCAATGACTGGAATAATGAACGTTATAGGAAAGATAAAAGAAGAATTAAAGAAGACCAGCGATCCCGACAGGAAAAAGAGACTGAAGATGATATACCAAAGCCTCAAGGGAGCTAGGAATGCCGGAACACATGGTATATTGTCTGCTCCAACCGTATCTGGAAGACAGTTCAACCTCTGGGGTGCAGCCGCGATAACCACAAAGGGACAGGAGATCCTCTTCCATACCATTAAAAAGCTGAAAGAGAAAGGCGTAAGAATCGTTTATGGAGATACCGATGGGATCTACATTGCCTGCTCCAGATCGATGGCGAGCGTTCCCGAGCTGGCGAAGTCCCTTGGTATAGTTGTAAAAGATGAGGATTCATGGATAACTAAACCAGAAGTGGTGCTGAGATCTATTGAAGAATGCTCTGGACTGTGGAGGAGAAATCTCAATTACAAAGGATTTGAGCTCGAACCAGAAAAGCACGATGCAATGATATTCGTTAAGCACAAGAATTACTTGATATTTGATGGTGTCAATGGAAGGTTTGAGATGATAACGAAGGGTAACAGTTTCAAAGGATCTGATAAGGCAAACATAGCTAGAAAGGCATTGGAGATGATAATGAAAAATGTACTTCTCGATAATTGCAAGTGGGAAGACGAAAAGGAAGTAAGAAAGAGAGTGAAGGAGAGCATAAAGGAGAGAACAAAGGAAGTCGTGAGAAAGCTAGACCTGAAGAACGTAGACATAGATGATTTAATTTTAGTACAATCCGTTCAGCCAGCAAAGAGATACCAGCTCAACAAGGATGGAACCCTATCCACCTATGGTAGGAGAGCAAAAGCCCTAGAAAAGCTGATCGGAGAGAAGATAAAATCGAGGGTGAAGTTCAAGTTCGTCGTTACAAAGAAACCCCTGCCCGGTATACCTTCTCCATCCAAGAGTGGGGTTAAACCGATAGAGTACATGTATCCAATTGAGTTTGTCAAAGATTTGAATGAGATCGACCTAGAATGGTATAAGAAAATGATAGAGAATTACATCAAGGGAGCGTTTGGTCTCTACGATCTCTCTACCGCCCCTGCAAAGCAAGTTGATCTTGAAAGCTCGATGTAAAATAACTAAACAGTGCACTAAGTCCTGCAGCTGCTTCTTCCTCGCTGACCTCTTCTTCTTTCTTCTTTTTCTTCTCCTCTTCCTTCTTTTCTTCTTTGGCTTCAGCTTCAGGTGCTGGGGCTGTTGTTGGAGCTGCTGTAGTTACTGCTGCACTCTTTATTACTTCATCTATGTTCACTCCTTCCAGCGATGCTATGAGAGCTTTTACTTTCGCGTCGTTTACCTCTATTCCAGCAGCCGATAGCACTTTCTTGACATTTTCTTCATTTATTTCTTTGCCTGCGGAATGCAGGAGCATTGCGGTGTATATATATTCCATC
>JAGHAD010000156.1 GCA_021161685.1 Thermoplasmata archaeon
GATGAAGGCAGAGAAATAGATGAATGAGACAAAAGGTCTAACTTACCCTTGTTCATTTTTGCAAGGAAATCCTCCATGATACTGGATGCAGAGGAGGAACTTAAGAATTATTCAACACAGCAGTCTGAATCAAAATGGTTAATAATGCCCTTGCTCATTGGTGGAAGGATGGAAAGAAAAGCTAGGGTGTTAACTGAACTGCCATATAATCCAAAAATTGCTTACTTTTCCATGGAAATTTGCGTGAGATCAGATATCCCAACCTACAGCGGAGGACTGGGAATACTTGCTGGAGACACGATAAGATCATGCGCAGATCTAAACATACCTATCGTCGCTATAACCTTGCTATCTGAGAAAGGTTACTTTGATCAGGACATTGGCGAAGAGGGAGAGCAGGTTGAGAAACCTTCTAATTTTAATCCAGCATCGAGCATGTACTTGGTAGCTAGGGAAACATCTGTTCGAATAGGAAACTCTCAGGTCAAGATAAGACCATGGTTCTATCCTGTAACTGGTTCTTCTGGCTATCAAGTTCCGGTCATCTTTCTCGATACAAACGTTGAAGGAAATGGAGAATGGGAAAGAACTTTGACCAGCTATCTATACGGAGGAGATGAAAAGTACAGATTGGCACAGGAAATTGTCTTGGGTATAGGTGGTGTAAGGATATTGAAAGCTCTGGGTTTTACTGGGATATACAGGTATCATATGAACGAAGGGCATGCCAGCCTCCTTACGCTAGAGCTATACAACAAAACGAGAAACGTTGATTACGTCAGGAGCCAGTGCGTTTTCACAACACACACTCCAGTTCCAGCGGGGCATGACAAGTTTGATATCGAATTGGTTAGGGAGCTGATGGGTGAAGAATTTCCAAAAGAAATTCTCCCTCATGTCGTTTTTGATGGAAAGTTAAACATGACTAAGTTGGGTATGTTTTTCAGTCACTACATCAATGGAGTTGCGAAGAGGCACAGAGAAGTATCCCAAGAGCTCTTTCCAGGATATTCCATAGATTCTATAACAAATGGTGTTCACTCTCCAACATGGGTATCAAAACCTTTCAGGAGATTGTTCAATATCTATATCCCCGGATGGAAGAGCGATCCTTACATGCTCAGATATGCATCGAGTATACCGAAGAATGAAATATGGAAAGCACACATGGAGGCCAAAAAGAAACTACTGGAATATGTAAAAAGAAGCACTGAAATCGAGTTGGATTTAGAAGTGTTCACCATAGGTTTTGCAAGGAGAATGACCGAGTACAAGAGACCAGATATGTTGATATCCGATCTCTCAGAATTGCTAAGAATCAAGGAAGAAGCTGGGGATTTCCAGATAATTTACTCCGGTAAAGCCCATCCTAAGGATACACAGGGCAAGATGATGATCAGAAAGATCTTCAGGGCACAGAAGGAGCTCGAAGGAAAGATAAAAATAGTCTTTATTAAAAACTACAACATGGAGATTGCAAAGCTGATGGTGAGCGGGGTGGATTTATGGTTAAACAATCCCAAAATTCCAATGGAGGCATCTGGAACATCTGGGATGAAAGCGGCTCACAATGGCGTACCTCAACTCAGCACGTTGGATGGATGGTGGAAAGAGGGATGTATCGAGGGGGTTACGGGTTGGTCCATAGGGAATGGAGAACCGTCCAATGATGAAGAAGAGAGAGAGGACATGTACAGGAAATTGAGAGAAGTCATTATACCGATGTTTTATAGAGAAAGGGAGAAATGGATAGAGATAATGAGGAACTGCATAGCCCTAAATGCCTCTTTTTTCAACACCCAAAGAATGGTTGAGCAGTACGTGCTCAATGCCTATTTCTTGTAGGTGGATAGATGGAGGAAATAGTTAGATCGCTACTTGAAAAATTGGAACGATTGGATTTATCTAAGTTCAGGGTCGTTTCTCTACCAGATTTCTTTCTTGATATAATTATAAAATTTGACAAAATGAATTTCTTTCTTGAAAATGTAGACAAGATTTACGGACAAGGTGGAGGAAATATATCTATCGAAAGATCTATTATCACAAGCGGTGGAAACGCAGCGAATACTGCGCTCGCCCTTGCCAAGCTTGGCGTAAAAAGCCATCTGATCTGCAAGACCAACGAGCTTGGAAAAATCATTGCAAGCCACTTCCTGCAAGGCGTAAACAATAAATTCAAAATTAGCAAGGAAATGAGCATCACCGCATCCTTTGAAATAGAGGGAAGAAACATCATGTTTTCATATCCCGGTCCAGCTGGAGATTTTTCGTTTGAAGATCTGGGAGAAGATGACTTGGAAATCATTTCTTCTTCTGACTTGCTCTATGTTGGAAACTGGAATTTAAACAGGAAAGGCACAGAGCTAGTCGAAAAGGTTTTTAACTTTGCAAAGAGCAAAGGAACAAAGACATATTTTGACATTGGGGATCCTTCTACAAAGCTCGATGAAATTGATTCTCTGATAGATGTTCTCTCTTCTGGATGTGTAGATATAATGAGCTTAAATGAAAATGAACTGAATTATTTATCTACAAAGCTTGGTATAGATGAGAAGAATCCATTTGATGCCATTCCCTGTATAGAACGGGTACTCAAAGCTAGGATAGATCTTCATACCAAAAGTTATTCCTTTAGTAGAGGGAAGACGGTGAAGACATTCAAGATAAAGCCGAAAGCAGTAACTGGAGCTGGGGATGCTTGGAATGCTGGAAACATACTTGGAGAACTCATCGGTCTTGACGATGCCGAAAGGCTCTTGCTAGCTAATGCGGTTGCAGCGGTGTATCTTACAGGTTTTCCAAATAGAGGCTCTCTAAAAGATGTGAAGAATTTTCTGGCGAGCTATAATTTTCTTACCAAATAATCGACAACCGACTCAAAAATATCTCTACCATCTCCAAATTCTCTGTATCCATGTCTCGTCCAGTCCGGGTGCTGATATCCGTAAAAAACTCTTTCTGGATGGGGCATTATACCAAAAACATTACCTATGTGGTTGCATATTCCAGCTATGTTATCGACAGATCCATTTGGATTCCATGGATAACCTGCATAATTTCCATCTGGATCGACATACCTAAAAACAATCTGGTCGTTTTCCTCCATCTTCTTGAGCATTTCCTTTTCTTTACCAAATAGAAGAACGAGCCTTCCTTCAGCGTGTGCGCTCGGAAATAACCTTATTTCTCCCTTTTTAATTTTCCTCGTAAATACACATTTTCCCCTATTTTCGCATTTCAGATAGGTTGGCCTGCACTCAAACCTGTTGGAATCGTTTGTCATTAGGCATGCCTTTGGGTAATCGCTAATAATTTCATCTATCCCAGGTAACAAGCCAAGCTCGATGAGTACTTGGAAACCATTGCATATCCCCATTATCGGATATTCTTGGATTACGAACTCTTTCAACTCCTTTGATAGCTTACTTTTAATCCTAGCTGCAAATATGGTTCCCGCTCTGACATAATCTCCGGCTGAAAATCCCCCAGGGATTACCAAGCAATGAAAATCAAAAATGTCTCTTCTTTCGTTTTTCCTACAGTCCATTCCAAGCAATTGCTTGAGATGAACATACTCTGGATTTACACCGAGTCTAGCAAAGGCTCTAAACGTTTCTTCTTCGCAATTCGTACCCTCTATCCTTAGTATAGCAACCCTAATGTCTTCTCTCTTCATTTTTCTCCTCCGGTTTATATACAGCTTTAAGTAAGAAGGGTGTGATAAAAGAAGAAACTATTACTAGCATGATAGTTGCAGCGAGTATCTGGTGAGCAAGGGTTTTACTCCATATCCCCATGGATATCTCGGTAGTGGCAACTATAAGAGCTACTTCCATTCTCGGCATCATTCCTATGCCTACTGCTATAGCATCCCTTGTTCTAAACCTGTTTACCTTTGCGCCCAGGCTACAGCCTATGATTTTACCTGCTAATGCGAATGGTAAGAAGTAGAGAATCAACATACCCACTCCTTTAAGTGCGGAGAAATCGAAGCTTGCGCCAACCCAGACGAAGAAAAGGGGAATGAAAAAGAGTTCACCTATTCTCCTCACGAAATCATTGATGGCTTTCCTTTGCGGGAGAGTGCTTAAAACTAAACCTGCGAAGAACGAACCAGTTATTGCTGCGAGCCCAAGCGATAGAGCGAGGGCGGAAAAGATGAAGCAGAAGGCAATTGACAAGGAAAAAATAAACCTAGAAAGATGGAGCCTGGAGCCTATACCGTGAAATTTACGGATGGAAAAGAGGATAAGGGCAAATATCAGGAAAAAGATGACCACTTTTATCAGGAGAATTTCTGGGGAAGACCTTCCCAGTGTTATGGACAATACAATTATTCCCAGTATATCGTCCAGTACCGCTACCGTTAATATCAATTCTCCCACATCTGTGTGTAGAGCATTCATATCCATGAGGGTCTTGACGGTTACTCCTACACTTGTTGCTGTGAATATATTTCCTATAGC
>JAGHAD010000044.1 GCA_021161685.1 Thermoplasmata archaeon
GAATAAACGTTGCCCCAATCGACACCAATTATTATGACCTAGAAGAATTAAAAATTAGGAAGGAAGGTAAGTTTGTTGCCGAAATACTTCCTAAGGATGCACCGAGGGAAATTAGTGACGGGTCTACCATAGGCATTTTTAAGTTTTCCTCCGAAGGGAGCAAAATTCTTTTTAAGGAGATCGAAAAATGCATAGAAGAAGGCAACCAAAAACAATGGTTTGAATTTGCTCTCAATAGGATTCTACCGAAGCTTAAGATGGAGATTTTGGATATACATGGCTTCAGATGGATTGAAATAGATACCATGGAAGACTTAGAGAGAGCAAGGAGGATATTCAGATGAAGTTGGCTATCATCGGTACAGGTATGTTTGGTTTTGCTTTGTCCCGATACTTAGGAAAAAAGTATATCGGGAAAGATACATTTACTATCGTAGCATACGACATTAATAAGGAACTTGTAGAGCATCTAAGGAAATATAGAGAACATCTTTATCATTTCAGAGGTAAAAAGTTACCAGATAATGTACAACTTACAACTGATAAGAGGGAAGCTGTGAATAATGCAGACATCATAATAATGGCCGTCGTATCACAAGCAGTTAGAGAAACCCTAAGAGAAATAAGGAGATATCTAAAGGACGATGTTGTGATCGTTCATACCGCAAAGGCTCTGGAGATCGGAACAGCGAAAACATTCTCGGAAGTGACAAGGGAAGAACTAGAAGGCTTTGTGGACAACTATAAAGTGGCTAAATTATCAGGAGGTACCTTTGCAGAGGATCTTGTAAACGAAGCCCCTCTTGGAGCTGATATAGCATGTGAAGATCTTTCGGTATTAGAGGAATTGCAGAAGCTGTTTCATAGTAACACATTGCGGGTTTATAGCAACACCGATCTGATAGGTGTAGAGTATGCAGGTGCCTTTAAAAACGTTATAGCCATACTAGCTGGTATGGTTAATGGTCTGGGTCTCCCCTATGGCAGTGAAACACACCTGATATCGAGAGCTGCTAAAGAGGCGAAAGATATCGCCGTTGCTCTAGGTGCTAAACCCCATACCTTCTCCATGGAGAGTCAGTGTTGGGGAAATGACCTATGGATGAGCTGTACCGGAAAGTCTAGAAATAGGGAATTTGGCAAAATGATAGGAAAAGGTCTCTCCCCAGAAGAAGCTTTACGGATGATGGAAAAGCAACATAAATTGGTTGAAGGTTATTTCACCACAAAGGTTATTCCCGATCTTTGTCAGAGGGTAAATACAGAGGCTCCTATCCTAGAGGAGATCTATAATGTAGTATACGAAGGCAAGGATCCCAGAGATGCTGTAAATGACATCATGCGCAGAAAGATGGAAAGTATCTACTAATCTCCATGCAAGATTTTTTCAATAACCATAATAACCCTATCGGTGGCTTTGCCATCTACTGTTCCATGAATAATCTCTAAAAATTCTTCTTGCCTTTTTGTGTGCAAATTGCCCTTTTCTAAAATTTTATCCAATGCGCCAAAAAGTTCTTCTGGGGTTTTGACTATTTCTCCTGCTCTCATCTCAGGTGGAATTTCTGGTTTGCCCCTCAGTTTAGTGAAAAATTCTGGGTGTATCTCAATGTATACAATGGGTCTCTTTGTTAAGAAAAAATCTGTATAGATGGAAGACCAATCTGTCAATAGTATATCCGCCACTGCTAATAGTTTCATCGTATCTGGTTCCTTTTGCATATCTATCCAGTAAACGTTTTTGTATCGCCCAACGAGTCTTTTTAGTCTCCTTTTGTTTAACCTAGCAAAAGGATGCAATCTAAGGACAAGCACCAAACCTTTTCTATTGCAATACCTACAGAGTTTCTCAAATCCTGTATATTGGTCTCCCCAAGGCCAAAGACCTATATCAAAAGTCGGGGCATAAAGTAGCACCTTTCCTTTTGATTCTATAGCAAGTTCCCTTTTTATCTCCTCTTTTGGGAGCTTCAGCAGATTGTACAATCTGTCCATTCTGGCAAAGCCAGTTACATAAAGTTTCTCTAGAGGGGCTTTCCATAACTCTAAGTGTCTATGTTTTGTAAAATCACTTGTCACACATCTAGCGTCGCATAGTTCATAGTCATCTGGTGCAATACCCTTCGGTCCAACACCATGCCACAGCTGGATAAACTTGCAACGCTCTCTTTGGAAAAGAAAAGTAAGATAAGTGTCATTTGTCACTAATACATCTGTACTCTTTATCATTCTTATGTGTGGGAAGGGAAAGTATGCATAAACCACGTTCTTTCTTATTCTTCTCATGTACCTAAAAGTAATCATATTTCTGGCAACCCAGTAGCATTTGTACTTGCTTTGCTTTTCCATTTTCTCAAAAACTGCTCTCGCATTGCCGTTATAATATACGCTGGTAAATGCAATGACAGATTTTTCCTTATTTGTACTATCCACGTCAAATTTGCGGAGGAGCTTGGATAAAGCAATCCATATCGTTATACTGAGTATAAGGATTGGCAATCTTAGCACAGATCCTTCTCTAGAATACCAGTATAGGAGTCTCTTGAATTTGTACACGTAGTCCGAGCTCATGGTTTCTTTCTATCCTATATTCGTTAGTAAGCTTTTCCTTTCTGAAATTATTCCAATTTGGCTTCAAAAGCTATATTACCCATGTTTCCGTATATAGAAACTGTGTTGGTCAGCATAATAATAACCGTGAAGAATGAAGCAAAGAATATAGCCGATTTGCTGAATAGCCTGCTCGTACAAGAAAAACCTTTTGAAATCATAGTTGTTGATGCCAAGAGTACAGACAACACCAGAGACATCCTAGAAAAATTTGCCAAAACTAACAAGGAGATCAAATTCTTTATTCATGGTGGAAGCAGGGGAGAGGGTAGAAACTTTGGTGTTAGCAAAGCAAAGGGAGATATTATCGCATTTATAGATGGTGGCTGTAGAGCGGATAAAAACTGGTTAAAGGAATTGAAAAAGAAGATGGAAGAGGGTTTTGATGTTGTGGCTGGAAAAACCGTAGATGTTGGTCCTTTCAAGGACATTATACATAGAGTAAAGATAGAATACAAAGGTTATGATGTTACCTATCCTTCATGTAACTTAGCATACAGAAAAGATCTTTTTGAAAAGATTGGTGGGTTTGATACAAGATTTGTTACAGCAGAGGATATAGATTTGAATTTAAGAGCGGTTAAAGTAGGTGCGAAAATAGGCTACAATGAAAACGCCGTGGTGTATAGAAGGACCGCTGAAAATCTTTTCTCTCTGATGAAGCAATCATTCTGGTACGGCTATGGAAGGAAACAACTTGCCTTGAAGCACGGAGGCCTTTGGAGGCAATATTCTATTACCCAGATCTTTTCTGGACACGCATCAGTAGCTGGCATCATTCGACTAACGTTTGGTCTCATTGGCTATGCGATTTGTGGCTTATCTAGAGGAAACATGAAATAAAGTTGCGTAGCTTTGAGACCGTCAAGAAATTCTCACCTCCAGATTGTAAAGAGCAACAAATGCGGTGATCCAGCTTTCAACGCTTTCCTTTGAAGCGTTGAAAGGAAAGCGTTTCCAGAATCTCTTTAATCTCGCTTTAAGGATATTGAACCATCCTTCTATAGCATTTCTCTCTCCAAATGTCTCATATTCATGCTTTA
>JAGHAD010000070.1 GCA_021161685.1 Thermoplasmata archaeon
GAAAGTTGTTACAATGGACAGAGATTTTGAGAGAATAAAGGATTTAGAGATTCTCTTTTTATAAGACGTACTAACAAGAAGATACGTGGCTCGAACTGCAGATATACCGGAACATTCTACACAATCATGGAGGAGAGCATGATGACGGCATACAATTATAAATGACCAAATAATTGAAACTCACTATAGGAATGGAGGGAGAAAAATGCCGAAGGTTTTCACCGGGAAAGTGGTGATCCCGGGTGATAAAATAGATGAATATCTTGAAATGCTGGAAAAGGCTGAAGAAGAAAGAAGACCCTTCGTTGAGAAATGCGAGGCAATATTGAAAGAATTCCATGATTACCTCGTGAACGAAAAGGGATTACCAGAGAAAACCGCAAGTGATCATTGTTTTGTGATAAGTATGTTCAATGAATTTCTAGCTTGGCAAACGGATGTGTGGGATTACTCCGAAGTAACAAAAGGAATGGCAAACACCTACTTCAAACAATGGTACAAACGTAAAGTTTTGGGCGGTCCAAGCATAGAAAGAATTCCAGTTTCCATAAAGAAATTCTTTCTGTTCTTGAAGGAAAAGAAGGGGATACACAATAAAAAGGTGCTAGGGAGGTAGTCTCTATAAAATGCTTCACATCCATACCAGTTCATTGCTTCGCCGAAGTTATACCTTCGGCAAACTTTACGTATCCTTAAACGAATAGAGTTACTATCATGTCCCGATGGCGTATCAGCAAAGGTAAGGCGATAGATCTACAAGAGTGGGCACTGGAGAAGAGCGGAGTCAAGAAATTTCTGAATTCTCTGCCCGAACTTCCCAAGAAAGGCGAAATAAAACCCGGATTATATGTAAGTTACGAGATCGATAAAAGAGAAATCGATGGAGAGATCGACTGGCCCGATATAGGTGTTGCTTGGGTATACGCAATACTTCCAGATGGGAAAAGAGAATGCCTCGGCGAGGTTAGAGCCTATAATTGGGAAACTGTCTGGCTTTGCACGAAAGAATATGATGAGATAGATAATGCAAAAGAATGGTGGATGCAAATTAAAGAGAGTTATGAGAAACTCAAAAAGAGAAGAAAAAGGTTCCTTAAAGAGGATAAGGATTTTTGGTTCTGCAGTAAGCAGTGAACATCGCCAAGCAAAATTTTTATTTCTGAAAACATTTATTACTTATGGGCTTATGGTCTAGTGGTTATGACGCCGCCTTCACGAGGCGGAGGTCGCCGGTTCGAATCCGGCTAAGCCCATCAGACTTCCATTTCTTCTGAGAACTTGTGTTCCCTTATCATCTCTGGATTCTGAAGCAAGTTATCCAAATTTGCTTCTAACGACTGCATGACCTCTTCGAACTCTTCTTCAACCTTTCTCTTTCTACCAATTGGATTGCAAAAGGAGATGATTTCCCTGTATAGGAAGGGATGGGATATGCCAAGCTCTTTTACTTTTTCCACAGCTTCCCTCGCTTTTTCATCTATTCTCAGAAGAATCTTGCTCCTCTCCTTTCTCTTTTCGAATGCCTCCTTTAATGGAACATCGAGGAACCAATCTAGTCTCTTCGTTAGCGATTCGTATGCCGATCCAAAGAATTTTTGTCTCTCTTCGTACGCAAGACCCAAGGTGATGAAATATGGATATTCTATCGCATCGAGTATTTCGGCATCGTCTTCTTTCAATTCGGGCTTCTCATTGAGAAATATCCTGTAAAGGTTTAGAGCGACATAGCATTTCTCCCTTAAGCTCATCGTCTTCTCAACATTGAGCTCCATCAACTCATTAGCAAATTTGTCGGGAAGTACAATACAAGGGACTTTATCTATGCCCATCGCTTTCGCAGCTAAGAGGCGGTGCTGACCGTCTATCACTACCAAATTTCCATTCCTCTTTACAGCTATCAATGGAGTTACAAAACCGACTTTCCTCATCGATTCAGCAAGCCTCCTCACATGGTATTGAGATGGTTTCCTCTGAATCTCTATAACTGTCAGTTCTTCAACTGGAGCCACGACTATCTCTTGCTTATATCCGTGCAACGGATCTTGTACTTCGCCGATCTTCTGCATAACATTTGGTTATGGATTGAGGTTTTTAAAGTTTAAGGGGTAAGTCTTTTAATCGAATGTGGATTTATCAGTGGAAATGCAAGAGGACTTTCTCGTGCTGATAGAGGTATTAAACAAGTCCATAGTGATAACGATATTTGTTTTCGTAATGATGATGCTAATCGACTACCTCAATGTCCTAACCAAAGGAAGGATGGAGCATGTAATAAAAGGCGGAAGGTTCAGGCAGTACGTGATTTCATCCTTCCTTGGATCAACACCAGGTTGCCTTGGATCTTTCATGAACGTTTCTTTCTATGTGCATGGACTAATAACATTTGGGGCAATAGCTGGGGGAATGATAGCAACTTCTGGAGATGAAGCTTTCGTGATGCTGGTGATGTTTCCAAGAGAGGCTTTGATCTTATTCGGAATACTTTTCGTATTGGGAATAGTTTCAGCTTGGATCATCGATCTGATTGCTAAAAAAATTAAACTGGTGCGACGCGAGAGATGCAAATTGCAAGTTTTACATGAGGAAGAAATTCCATTCAGAACATCTATCAGGGGATCTTTCTCTCTGTCTCGCTGTATCTTGTTTTCCTTCTTTCTTGCAATAATCATATCCAATTTACTCGGCGTTTGGGGACCTCAGGAGATAGACATTAAAAGACCGGAGAGAATTCTTCTACTCAGCTTATCTGGAATAACCTTGCTCTTGATCCTTATATCATCTGAACACTATTTTAGAGAGCACATAGTTGATCACCTTCTAAAAAGACACGTATGGAAGGTTTTCCTATGGACATTTTTTTCTCTGCTATTTGTAGAAGTTGCCCTGCCTTATTGGAATCTCGAGGAAGTTGTGAGAGCCAATATGGACAAGGTTCTGTTCTTGAGCGCATTGATCGGAATAATACCCGAATCTGGCCCTCACATGATTTTTGTTTTCATGTTCGCAAAGGATATAATTCCTTTTTCTGTTCTTCTCACGAGCTCAATTGTGCAAGATGGACATGGAATGCTCCCACTGTTTTCATACTCGGTGAGAGATTCTTTGATAATAAAGCTCTTTAACCTGATTATTGGCATAGCTATTGGTGAAATATTGTTCCACATGGGATTTTAAATTCCAAAAATGATTCGAGATCTGATATGAATCTATTGGAGGAAATAGAAGAGGAGATAAGGAATTGCAGGAAATGCGATTTATGGAAAAGTAGAAAAAATCCCGTGGTGGGAGAAGGATCGACGGATGCGGAGATCTTGCTTATAGGAGAAGCCCCAGGTTACTGGGAGGATGTAAAGGGTAAACCATTCGTTGGAAAGGCTGGGCAGTTTTTAAATGAACTTTTGGCATCGATTGGATTAAAAAGGAAAGAAATCTACATCACCAATATACTTAAGTGCAGACCTCCAAATAACAGGAATCCGCTCAGGTGCGAGATACAGGCCTGTACGCCCTACCTTGATAGGCAAATAGAGTATATAAATCCAAGGGTGATAATAACTTTGGGAAACTTTGCAACTGGTTATATTCTAAACAAGTACGGCTTCGGCTCAGAGCCTATAGGGAAAATTCATGGTAAGATATACAGAGCCGATAAAATCATCATACCGATGTACCACCCGGCGACAGCTGTTTACAATCCAAGGATGAGAAAGACTTTACTTGAAGATTTTAAAATACTTGTGCGATTCGTTAAAGCATGCAGGTGAAGCATGTTCATTACAGCACGATAGAAGCTAAGGAGCCGGAAGAAAAGGGAACAAAGGACACAACCATAAGATGGTTGATAACTAAAGAGGATGGAGCAAGGAACTTTGCAATGAGGATGTTTGAGATAAAAGAGGGAGGATATACACCATACCATAGGCATGACTGGGAACACGAAGTATTTGTGTTGGAAGGAAAAGGTATCCTAGTTGTGGATGGCGTAGAAAATGAACTAAATGAAGGAGACGTCGTTTTCATCCCTCCAAACGTCCCACATCAGTTCAAAAACCCTAGCAAAAGAAATCTAAGGTTTCTGTGTCTCATTCCATACAAGGACTAGGTACAGCTCTCGTTCACGTAAGAGACAAATTCCCTTAGACCTTCCTTTACCTCTATGGCAACGATGGCTGGAAGTTCGTACTCATGAAGCTCTTTTATTCTTTCTATGACTTCCCTAACCTTTTCTTCTGTGGTTTTTGCGAGCATCAGAGCTTCCTCTGCTTCTTCTACTTTTCCTTTCCACCGATAAACGGAGTTTACTTTTGGGATAATATTGACGCATGCGGCCAGTTTTTCATTAACCAAAGTTCTACCAACCTTCAGAGCTTTTTCTTTATTGCTGAAGGTGCTGTAAATGAGATAAACCTTTTTCATACCTATACCTCCAATAATCTCATGCCAAGTTTCTTACATTCATTTTCTGCTTCTTCTAAACTTTTACTGTGAAAGAGATGACTTTTGCAATTGCAGTCAGAGCTACCAAAACCTTTGATGCATGTAAACTTTTTGGCTAACTCCCTTGCTAACTTGCATTCTTCCCTCTCTCTGCTTTCTTTAAATAGAACTCTCCTGACAGTCGCAAATTTGAGGAAATAATCAATGTGCCAGTGAAACTTTTTTCTACGGGAAAGATGTCTCCTGACCCTTTTCTCTAGGTTGTTGAGTGCTGAGCCAACGTAGATGTAATATCCTCTTGTAAAAGGAAGTTTTCCAAGCTTTCCTACTGAGATAACGGTATCATCTGGAAGTTCTATTATGAGAACATAACTTCCTTTCATATATCGAAAAGAACTTCTATCATGCAAGGTTTTTCTTTCTTTACTTTCAGCATATGATACGTTACTGCCTTTATTTCAACTCCATAACCATGCTTCTCTCTATTGTACTCTTCCCCATATACGCTTGCCTCCAAATGATTCTTGCTTTCATCTATTTCGACATCGAACTTTCCAAAAACCAAGTTATATGCGCTGTTTAGAAAGAGAAGCTCAGATAACCAATCGACCACGAGCTGTTCAATAGATGGGGCATCCAATTTGATCTTATATTCGCCTATCGGATCTATCTTGGAGTTGCTGGTTATTATAGCAAACATTCCTTTTGCGGCATTTTCAAAGCACTCTTCCAAGCTCTCTCCATATGCCCTTATGCCAACATCCGCAGTGTGCTCTATAATTTCAAACTCCTTCATATTTCCGCCTCCTCAAGAGCATGTCTACAATCACAATCTCTATCTTCACTTATTCTTTTAATGGCTTCCACGATCAGATTTTCTATGTGCTTTTTCTTTTGACTGACTAATCTCACTATTTCTCTAGCAGTAAGCCTTTCTTGCAAGCCAGCAGCCATGTTACAGACAATGCATATGGATGCATAGCACATTCTCTTTTCTCTCGCAAGAACAACCTCTGGAACTAACGTCATGCCAACGACGTCCGCAAACTTCGAGAACAACCTTATCTCTGCCGGCGTCTCTAAACGAGGGCCTTCGGTTGCAAGATAAACCGCTTTATCTTTGTGTTCTAATTTCAAAATTTTGCAACTTTCAGAGAGAACCTTTCTAAGGTAGGTGCAGAATGGTTCAGACATATCTATGTGCACCCTCTTTTCATTGAAGAAAGTGTAAGTTCTGCATTTTGTAAAGTCTATGAAGTCATGAGGTATAACTATAGTTCCTGGCTTCATTTCTTCATTAATAGATCCGACTGTTCCAATTGAAATTACCGTATCAACTTTGCATTTGCTCAGCGCTTCGATGTTGGCTCTGTAATCTATTTTATGCGGAGGAAGAGAGGAGCCCTTAGAGTTGTGTCTGTTCAGAAAGAAAATCTCTCTATCTTCCATGATCTTTCTTGATATCCTCACATTTCCATAAGAGGTCTCGACCAAAAGCCCTTCGCTTCCTTTGAATATGTCTAGATCATGACCTGATATGATGGCTATGTGCATGCTTTTGCAATTGGAAGAGATATTTAAATTGTTATTTCTTAGTGAAAACCATGGATGTTGCTTCTTTAATATCGGGTGGAAAGGATTCTTTATTTGCTAGTTATGTTGCCATGCAATTTGGCTGGGATGTTAAGTACTTTTTATCTGTGGCACCAGATAATATTCATTCATGTCTTTTCCATGGCTTAAACCTGCATTTACTTGATTTGATTTCCAAATTGACCGGAAAACCGGTGATTCGTATAAAAAGCAAGGGAAATGAGGTAGAAGATTTGGTAGAATTGTTGAAAAAAGTTGATGTTGAAGGGGTTGTAAACGGAGCAGTAGCTTCGGATTATCAGAGAACCAGATTTAACTATGCATGTAAATGTGCTGGCAAGAAATCGTTTACTCCGATCTGGCACAAGGATCCAGAGAAATTGTTGGAATTGCAAACAATGGCTGGATTTAGATTTTTAATTGTAGCGAGCGCAGCAGAGGGGTTGGAAAAATGGCTTGGAAAGGAAATCGGTAGAGAAAATGTCAGGGCTTTCATTGAGGATTGCAAAAGGCTAAGGGTACATCCCTGCGGAGAGGGAGGGGAATACGAAACATTCGTGCTTGAATGTCCATTGTATAGGGGAAAAATGATCGTAAGAGAGAAAGAATTTGTCAGGGAAGGAGATTTTAGCTATGTAATTTTAAAGAAAGTCGATGTAGTTGAGTCTTTTTAGGGTATAAAGGTAATAGAATAACCTTTCTTTTAGCTGTTTCTCCTGCGGAAATTTCCTTTCAAGATGTTCCAAAATTTCGTTCACCTTCTTTTCTCCATCGCACATTTTCCATACTTCAGATCCTATCCTGTCAAGGTTCACGGTAAAGTTAACGTCTCTTTTCAGTAACCTGCAGAATTTTTTACCGATACTGCTCTTGAATTTTGGGACAATTATTCTGATCTTTTCTTCTTCCTCTATCCACTTAAAATCTCTCCTTTTTGGCTTTATCTCGAGAAACTCTTCTAAGGATATTTTACTTCTCAGCAAGGCAACACCTCAGTGGTATATATAAGAGTAGAGCACCTATATAAGCCCATACCAGCAATCCAGGCCACCAGGGCTCTTGCCCAGCTGGAAATAAAGAGAGATCGATATGAGCTGAGTAGAGAGCTGCAATCGCTACACCCATAAGAGCTTCTCCAGCAACGAAACCAGCGGTGAGCAATAAACCAGTTCTTATGGCTTTTTCTCTCGGCTTTATCCCTGTTTGCTTTATAGCGAGTTCCCAGTCGCTTATTTCCTCTTCACCTTTACCAAATTTCTTCTCAATGAACTTGTTCGTGAAATATCTGAGGATACCTCCAACAAAGATGGGAGTTGATAGGGTAAATGGTAAGTAGATACCGATTGCAACTGGAAGTACAGGTAGATTCAATAAAATGAGTATAAATGCTAGAATCGCTCCAACTAAAACATAAGGCCATATCATCTTCCCGCCGAGTATTCCTTTGACTATTCCAGCCATGAGGAAAGCTTGAGGAGCTGGAAGGTCTTTACTTCCTATCTTGAATGCATTATCCAGCATCTGTATAACGAGTGCCAAAACTGGTGCGGCTGCGGAAACTCCTATTATCTCTGCTATCTGCTGTTTCCATGGGGTTGCCCCAACCATCCATCCGCACGCCATGGATTGCAAAACATCTCCAGATATCGCTGCTCCACAGCATATGAGAGCTGCTATCAAAATGGCGATCGATACTCCTTCTACTCCTATACCAGCTGCAAACAGGATCAAACTAGTTATGAGCAAAACGGAAACCGTAACCCCAGATATTGGATTGTTTGATGAACCTACCAGACCGGCCATGTATCCAGCTATGGCGCTTGCAACAAATGCCATGATTATTGCAAACACCGCCATGAAACCAGAGAGAGCATACATCTGAGAAACCCAAGCGTACACAATGAAAACGGGAATGACAAATGCACCTATAATGAGAAAGACCGTTTTAAGGTTGAGATCTGTATCGGTTCTTTTTCTTGTAGTGACTTCCGTTCCTCTCCTTATGCCCAGAACCGCTTCCTTTAATCCCGCAGCGAGATTCGACCTTAGTGTCCATATAGTCCATAGACCTCCAACGAGCATTGCCCCAACTCCAACGTACCTTATCTGATCGCCCCATATTTTGTAGAACCCAGTCAATGGATCCACAGTACCTGGCGGCATTCCTCCAACGAGAACAACTAGGGGAGCTATTATTACCCATCCGATCAGTCCACCGATGAAAACGAGGGTTGCGATCCTTGGACCGATTATCCATCCAACTCCAAGCAGGGCTGGGGAAGTGGCTATACCCCCATATATCCATCCCTCTCTCTGTACACCTCCTATAACATACTTTCCAATGCTCACTATTCCCTCCACCATCCCCCTAAAGATCCTCAGCGATAGTTGTCCAAATTTGAAAAAGGCTGAGATGAACAAACCTATTAATAGCCATACTGGACTAACTTCAGTTTTTGTTCTTGTTCTCCTCTGCCTCCCGCTCTCACCAACTGTCGTTGTTAGAACAGCAGCTACGGCAACTCCTTCTGGAAAAGGAAGATCCGTTTTTACTATCAAAGCCCTTCTTAATGGAACCATCCAGAGAACTCCAAGTATCCCTCCAATGAGGGCGATTAAGGTAGTTTCAAGGTAGTGGATATGAGACCAACCCGGACAACCCATATACCTTTGAAGGATAACTAGGGATGGAATAGTAAATATAACTCCAGCAGCCAAAGCCTCTCCAGATGCCGCTCCCATCATCCCAAGGGTTACTTCCAAGATATTTCCTTTAAAAGGTCTCATCAATGCAAAAGCCATGACTGCACCAGGTATTACCGCAGAAACGGTCATGCCAGCGTATAAACCTAGGTACGCATTCGCTGCTCCAAGAAGTATTGCAAGGAAAATACCAACGGAAATTGCTTTCAAAGTCAATTCTGGCAAGGTTCTTTCAGCTGGGATAAGGGACTTGAAATCCTCTCTGGTCATGCTATCCAAAACCTATATCCCTTTTATCATTTATAAAATCATCGGTTTTTATAAAAGATTTTTCATATATATTTCTTGGCTTGCACTAGCGAGTGCGATGTAAGAAATTTTAACGAATGATTAAAGCGTAAACTGGATTAACAGAAAAAATGACATTGATAGGAATAAGATTTTTAGTTTTTAACCATTTTCGATACTTCGAAATTATTTGTGGATGAGCGAAAGCTCATCCACTACACCCTC
>JAGHAD010000024.1 GCA_021161685.1 Thermoplasmata archaeon
AGCGTATGAAGTCGTATGCTTTACAGCAACTCAAATTCCATCCATAGAAAACAGATTGTATCCTCCAGAACTATCGGGAAAACTCTATCCAGAAGGTATACCCATTTATCCAGAATCGATGCTCGAGAGGTTGATAAAGGAAAATGGAGTCGATGAGGTTATTCTTTCTTACAGCGATATCTCTTACGATTACGTGATGAGGAAATCTGCCCTTGTAAACTCTGCCGGAGCCAACTTCGTTCTTCTTGGGCCAAAAAACACCATGCTAAAATCCAAAAAACCAGTCATTGCGGTTTGTGCAGTAAGAACTGGCTGTGGAAAATCTCAGTTCTCGAGGGCAGTTTTTAGGATATTAAAGAAGAAAGGTTTTAAGGTCGTATCCGTAAGACATCCAATGCCGTATGATAAAGATCTAAGGAAACAAATTTGTCAGAGGTTCTCATCCCATCAAGATTTAGATAAGTACAACTGCACAATAGAAGAAAGAGAGGAATACGAGCCATACCTTGATATGGGTGGAGTAGTTTATGCTGGGGTTGACTATGAAAAAATATTGAGAAATGCGGAAAAAGAAGCAGACATCATTATATGGGATGGTGGGAACAACGATTTTCCATTTTTCAAGCCGGATTTATGGATAACAATTGCCGATCCCCACAGGGCGGGACATGAAATATCTTACTATCCTGGCGAGGTTAACCTGAGGTGTGCAGATGTTGTTGTCATTAACAAGGTAAACACCGCAAAGAGAGAGGATGTGGAAAAGGTAAAGAGCAATACCAGATCTGTAAATCCAAATGCGAAGATAATAGAAGGGGTTTCTGAAATAAAAATCGATAAACCAGAGCTCATTAAAGGAAAAAGGGTTCTCGTGATAGAGGATGGTCCCACTTTAACGCATGGAGAAATGCAGTATGGAGCTGGCATGATAGCGGCAAAGAGTTATGGATGTGAAATAGTCGATCCAAGACCATTTGCGGTAAATTCGATCAAATCCACTTTTGAAAAATACAAGCACCTATCAAATGTTTTACCTGCGATGGGCTATGGTAAGGAACAGATGAGGGATCTTGAAGAAACGATAAAAAGGATGGATGTCGATGTAATTGTCAGCGCAACCCCAATTGATATAAGAAAAGTTATCAAAGTCGATAAACCAATCGTAAGGGTAAGATATGATCTCGATAGGAAAACAGAAGAGAAACTGGAGGAAATCTTGGATGAATTCTTAAGGTCTAAAGGACTTTCCAATTAGCGCAAACTTCGCCAGCAGAGCTTCGAGCTGTATTTTCTCATCTCCCCCTTCAACGAGCCTGAATTCTGTTTCTCCGATCTTCTCAACCATCTCGATCTTTTTCTCCTCAGGTATTGCGAGATCAAAGATAACTTGATGCATTTGCTTCAGTATATCTTCTCCACTTAACCCGTACTTGATAAAAAGATCTTTCAATCCTTCTCTTGCCGATAAAAATTTCCCTCTCAGAGCTTCTTCAACTATGCATTTTATCTCTTCTGGCCTTACACTTGATGTTGCCTCGTAAACGACGTTCGCATCTATTTTTTTGCTTACTGAAGCAGCAACCTGCAGGGCATTTATGGCTTTCCTCAAATCTCCCCTTGAGAGAAAGACGATTGCATCGATGGCATCTTCTTTTAATTCGAGGTTCTCAGCATCTGCTATCCTCAATATCAGCTTCCTCACATCTTCATCTCTCAAAGGCTTAAATCTAAAAATAGCGCATCTCGATTGGATTGGCTCGATTATTTTCGATGAGTAATTTGCAGACAAAATGAACCTGCAGATGTGAGAATACATCTCCATTGTTCTTCTCAGGGCAGCCTGAGCATCTGATGTTAAAGCATCCGCCTCGTCTAAGAAAATTATTTTAAAACCAACGTCTCCAATTGGAGCTGTTCTTGCAAAGTCTTTTATTTTACCTCTTACCACGTTGATCCCCCTTTCATCGCTAGCATTCAACTCATGAAAGTTCTGCCTCCATGTATCCCCAAATAATTCTCTAGCTATTGCTATCGCACAACTCGTCTTCCCGGTACCAGCTGGACCAGCAAAAAGCAGATGAGGAAGGTTTCTCGCTCTAACATAAGCAGATAGCCTCTCCACTATCTCTTTATGCCCGACTACTTCCTTGAGGCTCTTTGGTCTGTACTTCTCTATCCATATGTTGTTCATCGATGTGAAATAACAGAGGGATAATTTAAAGAATTTGATGGAAATAATATAGAAGTTCGATGCCAAAGAAGGATTACTATGAGATACTTGGAGTTAGCAGGAATGCAACAAAGGAAGAAATAAAAAGAGCTTACCGAAGATTAGCTTTGAAATACCATCCCGATAGGAATAAAAGCCCCGAGGCTGAAGAAAAATTCAAGGAAATATCTGAAGCTTATGCCGTTCTATCGGATGATGAGAAAAGGAGGCAGTACGACCTGTATGGGCATGCTGGCATAGATGAGAAGTATAGCAAAGAAGATCTGTTTAGAGGGGTTGACTTTGGAGAAATCTTCAGGGATCTTGGATTTGATATAGGCTTCAGAGATTTCGAGGATATATTTGAACACTTCTTTGGACATAAATTCGATTATGGAAAGAGAAGGGGAGCTGATATTAGATATGATGTTGAAATCAGCCTTGAAGATGCCTATTATGGTAGAACTATAGAAGTTAACGTGCCAAGGATGGAGAAATGCGACAGATGTAATGGTTCCGGAGCTGAGCCGGGCACGGGATTAAGGAAATGTCCTTACTGCAATGGAACCGGACATATAGATAGGATTCAGAGGACTGCCTTTGGCATATTAAGGCAGATAACGACCTGCACAAAGTGCAATGGAAGTGGCATGGTGATAGAGAAACCTTGCTCCCTCTGCAAAGGAAGGGGATTGGTTCAGAAGACGAGAACGATAGAAGTAAAGATACCGAAAGGAGTTGAAGATGGAACTAGGTTAAGGTTGCATGGGCAGGGAGAGGCAACAGGGAATGGAGAACCTGGAGACCTTTACATAGTGGTGCACATTAAGCCACATCCAAAATTCAGAAGAGAGGGAGATGATCTCTACACGGTAAAGAAAGTATCTTTCCCAGATGTTGCACTTGGAACAACTGTTAAAGTTAAAACAATCGACGGAGATTATGCCAATTTAAAAATCCCCCCGGGAACCCAGAATGGTAGCATATTCAGGATAAAGGGAAAAGGTATGCCGAGGTTAAGAGGTTATGGATATGGAGATCTGTTTGTAAAGGTTGAGGTTGATGTTCCTAAAAAGCTGAGCAGAAGGGCAAAGAAGCTGTTGCAGGAATTGAGAGAGGAACTGAATGATAGAATTTGAGCTCGTCTGGTTCGATTCCCTTGGTGCCAAAAGTTCTTGTACCCTAGTGAAAACTCCAGATGTTTCCATACTTATTGATCCCGGCATAGCTGCGATGCAGGCAAGCTTTCCGGCGAGTAGCTCTAAAAAGCTATTGTGGAAGTTGGAGGGGAAAAGATCCATTGAAAGGGCAAGTAAAAAGGCAGATGTAATCGTTGTTTCTCACTACCATCACGATCATTACTTTCCAGAGGATTTGAG
>JAGHAD010000089.1 GCA_021161685.1 Thermoplasmata archaeon
CTCTTAATCCATCTTCTATTGTGTATTTTGGTTTCCAATTAAGGAATTTTCTAGTGAAGGACGAATCTATCTTGAAGTTTATGGGCTTTCCATTTATCTTTTCTCCCGGTTCATATTCTCCCGGGATAATCTCATAATCGCTGTTAGTTAATTTCTTCACCCTATTAGCTAGGTCTATATTTGTTATTATTTCATCGTTTTTGTTTCCAGCACAGATTAGCGTCATTCCTATCGCTTCGTCAATCTTTTCAATCAGCTTTTCATAAAAGCTTAGAATGTCCTTTCCATAGGTCCATAACCTTTTCGCTTCTGGGCTTCTCAAGTAAAAGCTTCTATTTTTCAAAGCATAGATGATTAAACGAGCTACAAGCTCGTCAGAACGCATTCTTGGACCAAACGCACTTCCTGTCCTAGTGATGATTACTGGCACGTTAAATGCCTTATGATACATTAGATATAAAAGTTCTGCACACCCCTTACTCCATCCATAAACCGAGGATGGGAGAGGGAGCGTTCTTTCTGTAAACGTTGTTCCAGGTTTATGACCATAGAGCGAGTTAAAAGAGCTTGGATAAATTATCGTTGGTTTTTCTTTCAACCTTCTCACTATTTCCAATAACCTCAATGGGCCAAAGAGATTTGTATGAGTTGTGAACCAAGGTGCATTGTTTCCTAGAGGCCTGTCTGCTTGTGCCGCACACTCTACTATGATATCAATTCCCTTTACGTCTTCCCTTACCAAATCAAAGCTCGATTTCCAAGAATAGTCTATTTGATCTATTATACTTGCTAGTCTCCATGCTTCTTCCCTTCTTACTATGTCTATTGTTTTTACATCAAATCCTTTAGATAAGAAAAATTCTGTTAGGTTAGATCCAAGAACTCCTGCACCGCCCAGTATGAGAACTCTCAACTTATCACCTCCAACATGTAATTTCTGGGGTTTTAAGTAAATTGGTGAAATTCAATTCTGGACATGGAAGGTTTCTTTCGTGCAGGAAAATAACTAATAAGAATACAACTATAATTAATCCTATCAGCAAATATTCTGCTGGAATCTTTATCCTAATTTTTCTCTTCATCTTGCCATCCACTCCATTATTTCTTCATCACTATATCCTCTCTCCCTTAGTTTCCTGACTAAAATCTCTTTCCTTCTTCCTTCGCTATCTAGTAAGTAGAGGAGAGTGAAAATTCCTAGGAAAAATAATGAGAGTAATGCCATGAAGAATATGCCAATTATCCTTTTTATGGCATCTATCATTCTACACCTCCCGCCATATAATAGGCTCCAATCAGACCAAACACCATAGATATTAACAGTAGTAAGGCTCCCACCCATTGTGTTCTATTGAGCCCTTCTCCAAGTACACGTATGCTCATAAATATTTTGAGAAGAAAAACTGGTATGTTGACCAAACCCATTGCTGCCATTACTTTTGGTGCTTCTTCCATGCTGAAAACCCACATTCCCAAAAACCATATCACTAGGTTTATGCCGAGAATGAACATCACAAAGGGGTTGAACAAAAGGCTTAACCAAGTTGTTATATCCATGGCCCTTGAAATTGTTATCTCTCCGAACTGCTTCATTATCCATCTTCTTGATATTGTAATCCCAACACTAGCCAAACCTATTATTATCATTAATATCCAGCTTAGTGGTCTCATCATCTCAACCTTGTCATTCTCGTCCCACACTTTGGGCAAATTTTTCTATAGCATGGTTGGGCTCTTTTATGAGGTACTCGGTATCCACAATTTGGGCACACACAGTAACCTCCCGGGCCCAACCCAAATCCACCCATTCGTCCCCTTCTAATCAATCTTTCACCTCCTAAGCCAACCCGTTTTTATTTTAAGCCAAGTCTTCATAGCTTCGTAAAAGTTTTTCAAACCTGTTATTACTCCAACCCCTTTGGATTGATGATATACAGGGGAGCTTATCGGGACCTCCACTATCTTAAAGCCCAATAGATGAGCCGCAACTATGCTTTCTGCTTCTATCTCATATTTCTGCGGGTTTATGCATCTCAACAATTCTAGTGCCACATACCATTTAAATGCTCTAAAACCGCATTCCACATCATGATACCTTTTAAACAACAGCACCGATACAAGCAACGATATCATAAAGTTTCCAAACCTTTTATATAACGGGTAAACGGAAAGGTCTCTTGCTCCTACCACCATATCGGCATCCTTCAATGCATTCAAAACCTCCGGCAGGTCCGCCGGGTTGTGTTGCCCGTCACCGTCCATGAGAACGATTATGTCATCAAGCTTGGGAGAGTAGGAATTCATTAAAAAGAAAAGTGTCCTCATTATCGCGTTCCCCTTTCCCATACTTATGGGTGTTTCCAATAATTCCGCACCGGCATTTAAAGCTTCGTCTCTAGTTCCATCGGTTGAACCATCGTTAAATACAATTATTTTAAACTGTTGTTTGCTTTTTGTCAAGACTTTCCTGCATTTTCTTACTACGTTTCCAATCCTTCCCTCTTCATTGTGTGCTGGAATTACTACGTATATCATTTTAAA
>JAGHAD010000111.1 GCA_021161685.1 Thermoplasmata archaeon
ATCTTGATCATGCAAACGATGGAATGGTTGGAAATAACGTTATCAATGGAAGCAAGGGAATATACGTTGTTGGTTCAGTAAATGATGCTTTTGCAAAAAATCGAATATTCAATGCGGAGTTTGCCCTCAAGTTTAAAGACTCAGATAATGCCATTGCTTATGGAAACAGAATAGAGAACAACTCATACGGTATCTACATGGACAACTGCGTCTGCTTCAATATAACAAATAATACCATCTGCAACAACGCGGAAGGAATAAAGATCTACAGGGGAGGAAACAATTTGATCTTTAAGAACGACGTAGAGCGTAACTCAAAAGGCGTTGATATAGATTCTGCTGGGAACAGGATAAAGAATAACACCTTTCATTCAAATGAAATAGCTATTCTTTTGCGTGGGACGGGATCCACCATTTGTGGAAACGTCTTCAAGAATTCTACGCTGTATGGAATCTATGCTGAAGAGGAATCGGGAGAGAATATAATTTACATGAATACATTTGAGAGGAATTACAAAAATGCATTTGATGAAGGTAATAACCAGTGGGATGATGGAAAGATCGGGAATTACTGGGATGATTACAACAACGTTGACAGGAATCGAGATGGCATAGGTGATTATCCTTACTCCGTGGGAAAATCATGCGATAGATATCCAACTGGAGCATTCCTGAAGCCACCAGATAAACCGATTAACGTGTATCCAGAAGATGGGGCTACCAATGTGGGTTTGAATCCAACCCTTCAAGTTAAGGTATCCGACCCAGACAGTGAGGTTTTAACTGTTTACTTCTACAGCGCAACCGACAATAAATTACTTGGAGAGGTGCACGGCGTCAGAAGCGGAGAGGTGGCGAGCTACACGCTCAGATTACCATACGACTGCCTTATGGCATGGTATGCTGTGGCAAATGACTCAAAGCAAGAGACCGCATCAGATATATGGATATTTACTACTCTATCCACTCCACCCGCAAACAAAAAACCGGTTGCAGATCCTGGAGGACCATATTATGGTAATGTCAATGAAACGATACAATTTGATGGAACCGCCTCTTTCGATCCAGATGGAGAGATAACATTTTACAGGTGGAACTTTGGGGATGGTAGCGGAGAAATACTTGATCCGAGACCAACCCATGTTTATAAAAAAGAAGGGGTGTATCAGATAACATTGACGGTTGTCGATAATAACGGTACGAGTGATACGAAAATAACGAATGCATACATAAGTGGCAAATTCAACAAAAAACCAATAGCAAACCCTGGTGGACCGTATCTAGCTAAGGTCAAGGAAAGCATCCTTTTCGATGCCTCTAGTAGCTATGATCCAGATGGAGAGATAGTCAATTATTCATGGGATTTTGGAGATAATAGCAAGGCGTACGGAAAAAAAGTTAAGCATTCTTACAGTAAAGAAGGTACATACCAGGTCACTTTGACGGTTACAGATGACAAAGGAGAAAAGAGCACTGCATTTACCTATGCTGTAGTAAAAGGTGCTAAAAAATCTCCGGGTTTTGAGATTCTCGTTCTGTTTATCGCCATCTCATTGCTCTTCCTTTACAGGAGAAAAGCCAGATAGAAAATCGCACCTTGAAACCAAGTTTGTGCCATACGGAAGAGGAGTTGTAGCTGTAAGTCAGAAAGCCAACACTAAATCAAAAAAATAAAAAGAGAAGATTGACCGACTCACTTGGATGTTTATTTGCGTCTTCTATTGAGAAGATATAGCCCAGATACCACTATTCCTATGCAAACGATGCCCACGCTTGCAAAGATGCCGATTCCATCTAAAGCAAAGTATGAAGCGACACGGTTGTTTGTGTCATCCTTTACCCTTATCTGTTGGTTTTCTTCCGGATTCGGGTCTACGGTTAAATTTATAGATTTACTGTAGAAACCATTATCCAGTTCAACGATTACTGTGATTTCGTGAGTTCCGTACTCCTCTGGTGCATTGAAGGAAGTTTGGTATTTACCATCCTGGTCGGTTATAGGACTGGCATCATCCAAGAATGTTTCACCATCCATTTTTATGGTTAATGGCTTATTGGCATAAGGATGCCTGCTAGAATCGCAGACCTGCACGTTCAATCGAACCTCTTCGTTAGGCTTTGCCCAGTCTGGAGATAGGCTAACGGTTATAAGGCAAGTGGTCCCGTCGGGCTCGCCATTTGTCGTTGGCTCTGGATTCTCGGATTCATCTGCGTACGCCGTCGATGCCATAGTAAAGGGCAGTATCACTGCCATCGCGATGGCACATACCACAGCCAATTTTTTGTCCCGCATATTTTTCACCCAGACTCGGATACGAAGGCTTAATATAAAAAACGTTCCAAAATGTTAGTTGGAAGGCTAACAATACCGTTAACTAAAGGGTTAACGGAAAAATGGGTTTATTATAAGTTAACGGTGAAAGGAAAAATATACTCCATCCCGAAAGAGTAGAAATTACCGTGCTTATGTATGGCTTTTCTTTCATTGATTGGAAGAAGGCGGATATGGAAAAACAGGAAATCTCTATTTGAGAGATATCTACGGTTGTTAGCAACAGAATCAAGCACTCTCCGTAACCTCGGAGGTTTCTCAACAAATCAAAATTTTAATCCCCCTTACCTTCTTTACCAGATATATGAAGAAGATTGCGCTCGTACTGATGACAGTACTATCTATTCTTCTCACTGGTTGTATCAATGGAAAAATCGGGCTAAATGGAAAATGGGAGCAACTTCGAGGAATGGATGGAGGAGATATGCATTTTATATGTTCGACTAGCAAAGGTATATTATTCCTATCACATGGATTCGGTGGCGTCTGGAGGAGCGATGATTGTGGCAACAGCTGGAAGATGATAGATCAGGATGAATTTGTCGATGTGATGTTCTATGATGTGAAGGAGTTTGATGATAAACTTTTCGCTGGATCGAATAAGGGCTTGTGGTACAGCACAGATGGAGAGAGATGGATAAGGTTGCCAACAGGTATCGATGACATAGACAGTGGAAAATATCACATCGTCTCCCTTGCACCATATGGCAAAAAACTCTTCTTCACCGCGGTGCTCGACAAGAAATATAGGAAAAAGGGACCTGGAAATGGTATTCTCCTCTATCTGGAGAATGGAAAATTTCACGAAATGAATTGCCCAGAGAACAGGGAGATCACGGTTCATGCCAAATACCCTTACCTTTTTCTCTCAAGCCCGTACACTGGTCTCTATCTCTATGAGGGTGAGAAATGGAGGCATATCCTGAGCAATAGAACAACGAGGGTTTTTATAGACGATGATGGAAACCTCTATGTTGGAACCATAGGGGAATGGTGGTTCATTGGTTTAAAAAAGCGAGATGGATGGGAATGGAAGCAGATAAAGCTCAAAGGGGATTCAAACAAGATCTTTTATTTTGTCGTTCCAGATCCTTCCAATAAAAATAGATTATGGTTGGGATATGGAGGTGTTTCTCTCTTTTACTCATTTTCTTCAAGAGGAAGTGGGGGCGCCTTGCTCACAGGATGCTGGGATGGAGAAAAGCTTACGCACGTGAAAAAATTTCCAAACTATGCATCATCCATAGCATTTTGTGGAAGCGAAACGGTAGATACCATATGCGGAAAGGCAACAAAGTGCGCATTGATAACCGTTGGTGGCCAAGCTGTCCAGAAGACAGAAGATGGTGGGAATAGCTGGAAAAATTCATATGAAGGAGTATATGGAGACACAATTAATGCAATAAATCCAATAAGATCTGGCACTCTAAAAGGATGCATCGTCATTACCGCGGTATCTGGTACGGAGATAGCGATGGATCATGGAGATAGGTGGATGGAAGGCGTCGATTTTAGGATAGGTAGGATTGATGGAAAGCTTCCCGGCTATGTGTGGTGTGCCGTATCTCCAGATAAGCCGGTGAAAGGGAAGTATGACCTCATAGTATCTACTGGTTATCCGAGTCCAGAGAAGGGGGATGGCGTTTTTGGAATCAATCTTTCGAATCTGAAAAGTGGGAATGGTAACTGGATAGAGAAATTGATAGAAGGTCCTCACTATGAGATGGTTATAACGGGGGACAAGCTTTTCGCTGGCAGTATGGAAACGGGAATGGATGTACTCGATCTCAAAACCTTTGAGCGAAGCAAAATAGAGGTGGGAAGCTCTAGCATACCTTTAGTAAGGGTATTCGATGGCAAACTCTACTTTGAAACCTATGATGATACTTACTTCTCCGATGGTTGGCGATGGACTGGCAAGAGGGGGAAGGTATATGTGTATGAAAATGGTTCGAAAATCGTTTACAATGGATATGTTATAAATTTCTTTGTCAAGAACGGAGAGTTTGTCGCTCTTGATCAAGAATCCCTGATCTACAAACCAGATATTTATTCAAGCAATGTGATAAAAGTCAAGCTTCCCAGTAAGAAATATACCGACATGTGCATCGATTGGAAAAGCGGATTGATCTTCATCTCAACTGATGGAGAAGGAGTATTTTTCACAACCTTAAACGAGCTAAAATCTAAGAAAGTAAAACTTAGAGAGATCAATCAAGGATTGCTTACCATGAGGATAAGAAATTTGGCTTATTACGATAACTACCTTTTTGCCGGAACAAGGGGTTACTCGGTGTGGAGATTCGGTATAACCAAATGAAGCCGGCGGAGGGATTCGAACCCCCGACCTGGTGATTACAAGTCACCCGCTCTACCAGCTGAGCTACGCCGGCTTTCTTGTTACAATGATATCAAAACAAGTATAAAACTCTCTCGGTGCATAGGTCTTTATCTTGTTTATTCTCTCGACTTCTATCGAGTTTCCCGTTAATCCCTTGATTTTTTCTATGAAATCTTGCATTTCCTCCTCTTTGAGAACGGAATAGTAGTGGATGAAAGTTCCCTTTTTAGATAAGAGAAGTGCACTTTTGATGAATTCTCTCTCACCAAAAGGATGGTTCATTATTATCC
>JAGHAD010000072.1 GCA_021161685.1 Thermoplasmata archaeon
GGATTCGAACCCGCGACCACTGGCTTAGAAGGCCAGCGCCCTATCCAGGCTAGGCCACGCGCCCTAAAGAGGTGTATCTAATAAACAGTTTAATAAATTCTGGTATTTTTAGTTATTTATTCATAAGGAGCAGCTTCTTCAAGCAGATCGACGTGCGTTAGCAACATCCTTCTGCAACAGTACCTCTCCACACCGAGATCGTCCAATATTTCTTTCGGTGTTTCTTTTGGTTTCTCTCCAGCCTCAACAGCTCTTTTATACTCCTCATATCTCTTTTTGAATTCTTCATAGATCGATCCGATGACCTTTCCACATGTGAAACATCTCACGGGGATGATCATTAAATCACCTGTACGATTTTTGCCTCTTCTTTCTCGCTCCTCTACCTAGGGGCTTCTTTGGCTCTTTCCTTCTAGGATCACTAACTAGCAAGCTTCTGTCAAACTGCAAATAAATTTCTTTCAACTTCTCATCACCGGTAAATTCCACCAGTCCTCTTGCAATTGCGGTTCTAACTGCATATGCTTGCCCCATTACCCCTCCTCCTCTGACGTTAACATCGATGTCAACCGAATCTTTGTACTTCAAAGCTATCTCGAGTGGTTCCATTATCTTCCACCTTGCAACTTCGGGCTGGTATATCTCGAGGGGAATGTTATTTATCCTTACCCTGCCTATCCCCCTCCTTATGGTGGCTCTTGCAATAGCCGTTTTTCTCTTACCGGATGCAACGACCACCTTCTCGCTCATTTCAATTTCGCCCCTAAAAATTCTGATAACTCTCCAACCGTTATATATCTTAGTGGCGTCTTCTTCACGGATTCTATCGTTTCAAATTCAACCCCTTCAAATTCCTTTGGCACTCCAATGTAACATTTTAACCTCTTTAATGCTTCCCTACCCTTCGGTTGCTGATAAGGTAGCATACCCCTTACCGTTCTTTTAACGATTCTGTCAGCCCTCCTTGGAAAGTAAGGTCCCTTCCTGCTAGATCCTATCTCCCTTTTCTCCTTGTATCTCTCTTTGATACTATCTTTATCTCCCACGATGATGGCTTTTTCAGAGTTAACGATTGCTATTTCCTCTCCATTAAGTAACCTTTTCGCAACTATGCTTGCAAGCCGACCGAGTACAGCACCCGTAGCATCTACAACCGTTACCATACCCTATCCCACTATCCTAACACCACTTCCTTTAGGGTTAATCCTGACAAGCTCTTCTATGGATATACACTTACCTCCTACCCTTTCTATCTTATCCCTTGCTTTCCTAGAGAATTTCCAGGCGGCAACCGTTAGACCTTTATTCAAATTTCCGCCCGATAAAACTTTTCCTGGAACAAGGGCGATTTCGCCATCCTTGACGCATTTCTCCAATTTACCAACATTGACCTCTGCCCAGTTTTTGAGCGATCTTTCTAGTCTTTCAGCTATGTCCTTCCATATGGGGGCATTGTTCTCGTGTGCTTTCTTTTTTAAATCCTGAATTAAGTTAATGAGTATGGGATTGCTTTTCTTGATTTTCCTTGCCATAAGCTAGAGTTACTGAAATATCGAGGTATTTATAAGGTTTTGGTCAACTTCAACTATCAGGGAACAGGTTAATTATGTATATCAGTACTTTATCAACTGCAACGGCTTCCGCATCTCCATAGTACGCTTCCACTATTATAACCTCTGGACTTGTAAGGTGAAGAGCCCTCTCATTCCATTTCCATTCGCCACACTTTACCAAAAACGATGTCTCCTCTAGAAAGTGCCGACGCAACTTCCGTCGCAAGCATTGTTGGCAGTAGAAACGCACCAGCTATTACCAACGCCAATAATTTCCACCTTACCCCCAATCATCGATATCCGTAATGCTTTTTTGACAAATCTCATACAACCTCTATCTCTATCGGTTTGCCTCTCCAATCATAACCTTGCCACGATTCTTTATCAAAGGGCATTGCAACGATTATATGCACCCTTCCCTTCTTTGAAAAGAGCTCCAGGTCGGCTGGAGAAGGATAGAAGGAGTAGGATGGATGACTATGGACAGTCCCAACTATGGAGAAATCGATGGGCAACATGGATAGGTTAAAGATTGCATGGCTTTCCCCCTGTATGGTTCCAGGTATGATGAGGACTTCTATGATCGTTTTTCCCTGAGCTCTGAGCATCCCGGCGAATTCCCTGGGATAGCTTGATTTGGCACTCTCGAGAATGAAATCCAGGCATCTTTCTGTTATTTTCCATTTCTCCTCCTTTGCGATCATTACCTTACCAGTTTTAACCTAACTGCCTGATAAAAAGATTCTCCAAATCTAATAAACCTAGCTCTTTTCTCCGATAACGTTACGCAAACTTTCTGGTTTGGCCTCATTGTGAAGTAATCCCTTCCATCTATTACAAGTTTCGCTTCTTTACTTTCCTCAGCGAGCTTCACGCAGATTCTTTTCCTGTATGGCACAATCCATGCTCTAGAGGATAGCTTAAATGGGGCAATCGGCGCTATGACAACTCCCTCAACATTTGGATCTACAATTGGCCCACCAACGCTCAGAGCATATCCCGTTGCTCCGGTTGGAGTTGCTATTATCACGCCATCCGCCTTTAGAGATTCGATGACCTCTCCATCAACAGAAATATCAAATTCTATAATTTTTGCTATATTGGCTGTCTGAACCGTTATTTCATTTGCAGCATCCGAAAGGCGCTTGCCATCGAGCACAACTTTGAGCTTTGCCCTTTCATCAACGTTGTACTTCCCTTCTACGATTTTCTTTAGTCCGTTTATCGCGTGATCGGCATCAACTTCTGTTAAAAAACCCATTGTAGAAGAATTAACTGCAAGTATCGGTTTATCAATTTCCTTTAGAGCAAAAAGGATGGTGCCATCTCCTCCAACCGTAATAACGATATCTGCCTCTTCATTGAGCTCTTTTGTTGAGAAACCCTTTCCTCCCACTTGCTCGGCTATTTTCTTTTCAAGATAAATTTCACCTTTCCCTTCCAAGAATTTCATTATTTTCCTCGCCACTTCTTCAGCTCTTTTATCGTTTGGCTTAACCACGAGCCCCCACTTCATGTTCAACCCTTAACAAAAGGTATCAGCTTGACAAACAGGGAAGGATGTTTTTTAACAAGTGCCTTTATCAGCCCTTTCGTGCTAAATTCATCGAAATTGTAATCTTTTAAGGAATCTGCAAATTTATCAAGGGTTTTATCATCTAGATCTAGCATGAGCTCCTTAACTTTGTAATTCCTCTCCAGTTTTTTGCCAATCCTCTCTTTCCACATCCTCTCGTACCTCATGAGAAATTCTTCGCTGAAATTCTGCTCATTTACTGCTTCCGCAATGACCTCTCCGGCTATCTTTCCCACTTCTAGACAGTGAGTCAGTCCACCTCCAGTTAAGGGATCAACCTGCCTCGCGGCATCTCCAACCAAGATGAGGTTATCCTCTACCGTTTTTATCGGTAAAGATACTGGAACTGCCCCGGCGAGCACCCTTAAAGGCTGACCTTTCCTTAACCTTGGATCCGATTTTATAAAATCATCAAGTAATTTTTTGGCGAGTCCAGGCCGACTCAAACTCCCTAGAACCCCTATACCAACATTTGCTACATCCTTACCTTTTGGGAATACCCATATGTAGCCTCCAGGAGCAATCTTTTTACCAAGGAAAAAGTCTGTAAATGGATCTTCGCAATCTACGTTCGCTAGGGTATACTGTAAACAGCTTTCGATGTCCTTTGGCTTCAAAGTTGTATCTATGCCAGCCCATTTTCCGACATTTGATTCTACCCCATCAGCTCCAACCACGATATCAGCTTCTATCTCCAATTTCTCATTAAAGTGCATAGCCTTTACTCCCTTTATCCTACCATCTTCTTTTATCAATCCAACGGCCTTTGTATTCATCATGTACTCGGCGCCAGCCTTCATCGCTTTTCTCGCAAGCTCCTGATCGAACAAATCCCTATGTATCACATATCCAGTTTCATTTCCAGCCTTTTCCGCAGAAAGCTTAACCATGGTTTTGTTTGGCGAGTATATTCTTGCACCATCCATTTCTCTAGATATCCAATTCCTGCCATCGAGCATCCCCCACGAGTCAATTTTTTTACTTATTCCCTCTCCACAGAGCACCGGAACACCTATTTCTTTCCTCCTCTCAATAACTAGAACCTTTGCTCCTCCTTCAGCAGCGAACCTAGCGGTTACACTTCCCGCAGGCCCTCCACCTACTACAACCACATCATATTTCATACGGCATCGACCTTCCCTATGGCTCCCACTGGACAAAAGTTTATGCAGATACCACAACCTATGCATGCACTATCGTTAATATGAGCCTTTCCTTCAACCATTCTTATGGCATCCTGATTACAGATCGCTATACAGCCACCGCACGACAGGCAAACTTCCCTATTAACTTTCGCTTTATGCCTTACCATGGGACTCGCCCCTTACTATGCCAGATGCAATGAGATGAGCAACTCTTAAAGGTTCTGGTATTACGCCTCTGATCGTGGATATCCTGATAATTTCCTTAGCATCATTTTCTTGTATTCCAGCCAGAGCAACATAGATCGGGCTGTGAGATGTTTCAAATTTAAGCAGATGATTTTCCTCTATCACTCTCCACTTCTCTTCCCAGTTATCGAATTTCCTTTGAAGCGTTTCCTTCATTTTATTGAGATCCGGTAGATCTCTGGTTATCGTTATAACCGGTATCTTTGTCCTTCTATACAATTCCCTTATGTCAACGATGTTAAATCCCCCAAGTGCTATTCCATCAAGCATGGTAACTTTCACTTGATCATGGTATCTCGAACCGTTTATCATATTGACAAGAACCTTAGTCGAGTCATCTCCATCAACTTCAACCTCTCCCTTTAAAATCCCTTCTATATATCCACTTCCTCTCATTACGACGCCTATCACCACTACCTTTTCCTGATCAAAACTGAATGGACCATCGTCTATACCTAGAACTCTTATTTCCTTTTTCATTTTCCGCTCAAAATTCGTAACCAACTAGAAATAATTTTTCGTTATATTGCGAAAGATGCTGGAGAGAGATTGTATTTAAATAGTAGATAACAAATTTATTATTAGTGCAGGGGTACCCGAGCCTGGTCTAAGGGGCAGGGCTTAGGACCCTGTGGCGTAGGCCTTCGTGCGTTCGAATCGCACCCCCTGCATTTTTTGCCATAACTTAAATTTCAAATCAAAATCTGTTCCTATACATAGAGGTATGCGATACGATATAAAAACATGAAAGATTTTCCAAGGTTGTATGAAAGTGATAGCCTTTACTGGCATGCCCGGCTCCGGGAAAAGCGAGGCTGTGAAAGTAGCGAAGGAAATGGGTATATCGGTTGTCAGAATGGGTGATTGCGTGTGGGAAGAGGTTAAAAGAAGGGGGCTGGAAATTAACGATGAGAATGTTGGGAGAATAGCTGATGAGATGAGAGAAAAATATGGTAAGGATATATGGGCGAGGAGAACTTTTGAGAAGATAGATCGATCTTGGAATAAAGTGGTTATAGATGGAATAAGAAGTGCGGAAGAAGTTGATTTCTTTCGGAAAAAGGTTGGAAAGGACTTTTTGCTAGTGGCGATTCACGCATCTCCAGAGACAAGATATGATAGGATGTTAAAAAGGAAGAGAAAGGACGATAGTTTGAGCATACAAGACTTAAAAATAAGGGATGAAAGGGAACTCAAATGGGGTATTGGAGCGGTCATAGCTCTTGCAGATGTAATTATAATAAACGAGGGATCACTGGAAAATTTTCACTCAGAAATAAGGAAGCTGTTGAAAGATCTCTAGTCCAAAGGAAATTCAAAATGACACCTTGGGCATCTCGCAAATCCACAGCTTTCTATGGCTGAGGAAGGACAACCTTTGCATGCAAAGATTCTTCCATAACTTAGGTCAAAACGAAAGCCACACTTTGGGCACGTTAGGAGCTTTTTCATTTTTCTATCTCTTTCCTTATTTCTTCCAAAATTTTATCTACATCGACACCATGAGCTTTTGCAACATCTTCTAATTTTTCAAAGGATGCAGCCGGGCATCCAGCGCATCTGAGACCATACTTGGAAAGAACCTTCACCGCTTCTGGATATCTCCGCACCAGTTCACCTATCGTCATTTCCTTACTTACTTCCATTGTGGCACTGCTATCGGAAATAGCTATTTAATTCTTTTTCCGGTTAACAGGTCAAATGCTAATATCTTGTTATCCACCAAGTCAAGGCTATAATTATCCCAGAAGACGCACGTACCAAGAACAACCAGTTCTCCTCCGTTTTTGTACATGGCTCCAACAATGGGGTTCTTCCTCTTTTTGGGTTTTGTGATACCTGTAGACAGAATAAGAGCGTTACTACCCGCTACGGTTAAAGAGGATGTGCAGGGCATGACAACGGTATAGCCATTGTACTTGCACAGGGGAAACATCTCATCTCCCAAGTTATTCTTTGAATCTATGACCACGTCGTTGTTTATCCTTAAAGGTATTTTCAATTCAGACAAAACTTTGTTTATGTTAGTGGCGGTCTTGTCCATATCCTGGTAGTACGCCGCAAAGATAATTCTTTTTCCTTCACTCAACCACTTTTCGATCCTTTCTACTTCCTTCTTTTCAAACTCTTCCTCGGGGTAATTGAAAACAATAACATCATACTCCTCAAGTTCATCAAAATCTTCAACCTGATTAACCTTAATACCTTTCTCTCTGAGCAATTTACCAAGCTTTGAGAGGTAATAGTAATCCTCTACAAGGAACTCGCCGTGGGAGGCGTCCCAGCCTACCCCACGCATATCTTACTATAATAGGACTCCTTCCAGTTAAAAATTTTATCGTTGTTGTTTCTTACGATGGAACCCAGTTATTGAATTCTAATTATAACACCGTTATAATTAAATATCCAACAAGCTATCAAATTTCCAGAATGAAAGCTCCATGCGAGTTCGTTGCCACGAAGATCATACCGAGCCTCAGGGCAAAGCTGGTCAGGATACTGCTCGATAGATATGGCATGAAGCAAGTAGAGATATCTAAAATCCTAGGTATAACCCAGGCATCGGTTAGTCAATATGCAAGCAATGCCAGGGGAAATTATCACGAGATCTTCGAGATGCATCCATGGATAGAGAGGGAAATGGAAGAGATCGCAAGGAAGATAATAAATGGTAAAAGACCTTCTTTCTGCGGGATATGCAAGAGAATACTCAAGGAAAGGAAGGTAGCTTCATGGTAGATATCTTGAAGTTAATTAACGTGGAAGTGGAGAGGAATGGTAAGAGGATCCTGAAAGGGATAAGTTTATCGATCAAGAAAGGAATGATCCATGCTCTGCTTGGTCCAAACGGATCCGGAAAGAGCACGCTCGCCTTTGCTATCATGGGTGTTTACAAACTATCCAAAGGTAACGTGTACTTTGAAGGGAAGGACATCTCCAGAAAACCCATCTATGAGAGGGCGAGGCTTGGAATAAGCATGGCATGGCAGAGTCCTGCGACTTTTGAAGGATTAACTGTCAAGGAATACCTGTCCATAGGAGGGAATGCCAACGTTGAAGAAGCCCTTAGAATGGTAAACCTCGATCCAGCAAGATACCTGGATAGGGTAATGGACAGCTCCTTGAGTGGAGGGGAGAGGAAGAGGATAGAGCTAGCATCCGTAGTCGCGATGAAACCGAAATTAGCAATTCTCGATGAACCGGATTCTGGTATAGATTTCGTCACCCTTGATGAACTGATGAGGGTCATATCAGATCTTAAGAAAGAGGGGATAACGGTTCTGCTCATCACTCACAGGGAGGAGGTTGCCAGGATAGCTGATAGAGCCAGCTTGATCTGCGATGGATATCTAGTGAAGAGTGGGAACACTTGGGAAGTAACGAAGTTCTTCAGAAAGATGTGCGGGAGATGCAAGTATGGCAGGTACTCGGAGGTGAAGGGTATTGAGCCTAGTTGATATCTATAGATCACTCGGCGTAACCTTGGATAAAGGCATCGCTTACCTGGTTGTGGATGGAAACGAGATATTAAAAGCAAACGAGGTGAGGGGCATTTCCATGGAAAAGGAAGAAACGAGAGAAGGTATAGATTTAAGGTTGGTGATCAAGGAAGGAATCAAGCTAAAAGAGCCAATCCACCTGTGCTTTGGCGTATCAAAGGAAAGAGCTGTCCAGAAAATCCATGCAGAGATAATAGCGGAAAGGGATTCGCATGCTTGCCTTCTTGCTCACTGCATATTTCCAAAGGCAAAAGAAGTACATCATGTTATGGATGGGAACCTGCTGATTGAGAAAGGGGCAGAGCTCAGCTATGAAGAGATCCACTGGCATGGCGAAGAGGGAGGCGCAGACGTTTTTCCAAGGTTAAGAACCAGAAACCTCGGTGATTTTCGCTCAACATTTTCCCTGCTCAGAGGAAGGGTTGGAAGGCTTGGAATAGATTATCTCGTGGAAGCTGGAGAAAGAAGCGTCACTGAGATCATCACAAAGGTTTATGGAAAGGGAAACGATGAGATAAGGATAAAGGAGGGCGTAAGTTTGAATGGTGCATACGCGAGGAGCGTCATCAAATCCAGGATAGCTGTCAGAGACAGAGCCTTTTCAGATGTTGTTAGTATTACCGAGGGTAATGCGCCTTATGTTAGAGGGCACGTTGACGGCACCGAGATAGTTCAGGGAGAAGCTATTGCTAAAGCTACACCTATAGTTAAGGTAAATCATGAGAAGGCGAAGGTGACGCATGAAGCAGCCATAGGAAGCGTTGATCGAAAACAGCTAGAGACCTTAATGGCTAAAGGTCTCGAAGAGAAGGAAGCCATAGATGTCATCATCAAGGGCATGCTGAGATAATTCAAAAACCATTATAACTTGTAAAGGAATAGCGGGTCAGGTGTTAAAATGGAGTATTACGATCCCAAGATAGAGACGATGCCTTTAAGGGATCTGAAGGAACTACAGCTGAGAAGGTTAAAACAGGTGGTTAGATACGCATATGAGAGGAACAGGTTTTACCATGATAGGTTTAAGGAGCATGGCGTGAAGCCGGACGATATAAAGAGCCTCGATGATCTCAAGAAACTGCCATTTCTGACAAAGCACGACTTAAGAGAGTTCTATCCATTTGGTTTATTCTGCGTGGAGATAGATGACATAGTTGAAATCCATGCATCCTCAGGAACAACTGGTAAACCAGTTGTTGGAGCATATACCAAGAAAGACCTTGAGGTATGGACGGAGGTTATGGCAAGGGCTCTATGGGCTAATGGGCTCAGAAAAAATGACATCCTACAGAATGCGTATGGATATGGTCTATTTACTGGAGCTCATGGATTTGAGAAGGGAGCTCAGAGAATAGGAGCAATGGTTGTGCCGATAAGCTCTGGAAACACGAAGAGGCAGATAGCTGTGATGAAGGATTTCGGAACAACTGCTCTAGCTTGTACTCCTTCATACTCTCTCTACATGGCTGAGGTAGCGAAAGAGATGGGCTTCGATCCAAAGGAAGATTTCAACCTCAGGTTAGGCTTGTTTGGAGCTGAGGCATGGAGTGATGAGATGAGGAAAAAGATAGAGGAAACCTGGGGAATAAACGCTCACGAGCATTATGGGTTAACGGAAATAATTGGACCAGGTGTTGTGAGCGAGTGCAAGTATAAAAGATTGCATATAAATGCGGACCATTTCCTGCCAGAGATAATAGATCCAGAAACCGGCGAGCCCCTTGAGCCAGGCGAAGAAGGAGAGCTTGTTTTCACAACCTTAACCAAAGAAGCATTTCCAGCAATAAGGTTCAGAACGAGGGACCTTGCGGTTTACTACGAAGATGTGGAATGCGAGTGTGGAAGAACATTACCTATTCAGTCTAGGATAAAGGGTAGAAGCGATGACATGATGAAGGTCAAGGGCGTTATCGTTTTTCCATCCCAAATAGAGTCTGTTCTGATGGGAATAGAAGGGGTGAGCGAGCACTACCAGATAGTCAAGGAAAGGAAGGGAGAGATGGTTACCATATCAGTAGAATTTGAACCGACCGAGGAGAGATACAGAGAGGGTCACTTGGATGAGCTTGAGAAGAAGGTGGAGGATGAGCTTTATGCTGTCTTGAATCTTCACATCCCAGCAAGAGCGGTGCCTCCCCAATCGATACCAAGAAGTACCGGTAAGGCAAAGAGGGTTATAGAGAGGTAGATGTAATCATGACATTACGAAGATGAGCATAGAACCATTTTTAAGGAAAGAAGCAATTATGCTTAGTGTGGATGATGAAATCGAAATTTATTGCCAGATAAACAGAGATGCTGCCATCGAAATGAGCTATAAACCAAGACAATCTTATATTGCTAGATGCAAAGAATTAAATTTAAAACCGCCTAAAAATTTTTACGATCCAAAAATAAGGAGTTTACATCCTTGGCTTGCCAGAAGACCTCGTAGTATCGCGAGATTTTCGACAGTTTTAGCTCTGGATCCTAGGATTTTTTCAATTTTTGAGCCCGAGGAGATAAGCAATAAAGTTAGAGAAGGTTATCCTCCTTTAATCTCGTATACAAAACCTAACCAAATAAGTGAGAAACTGACTTTATGCGATCCAATGGCTGGGGGAGGCACAATACCTCTAGAAAGTACGCTATTGGGGATTGACACGATAGCAATCGATTACAATCCGATAGCTTACTTAATTTTAAAAGCAACCGTGGAATATCCATTAAAGTTCAAGGAGGAATTAAGCAAAACCGTGGAAAAGGAGGCTGTAAGGTTTATAGAATTTGCACA
>JAGHAD010000137.1 GCA_021161685.1 Thermoplasmata archaeon
ACTCAATGGAAATATAATAAACCATGAAATCGACGATTACAAGGAGTATCTCTCCACCCAACAAGGCAACGAGTATACTTGCATGCAGTGGAATGGAAGGAAGGCGAAGGAAATGTGTTATGAAATGGGCTAACGCTCCTATGAAGGAAAAAACAATTATGCCCAACATGTGCATGGTGGCAAAACGTTTCCACGCAAGCCTTGGGATTTTCCTTCCAATTTTCATGATACCAAGATGGAGAGAAGAGGATAACCTCGATGCCAGTATACCACCCATGGCTCCCCCATCCTCCAAGAAAGAGGGAAGCATTACCATGATGGTGGGCGCAAGAAGCAAAGTTTCGATATTTCTTCCAAGGATCGAGCCGGAAAACATCTCTATTAGCCCGCATGCTAAGAGTATTGGTATGCTCTCTTTCAATATTTTGCTGTAAACTTCTTTGCCCTTCGAGTAAATAACTGAAAGAGGGATTGGGAAGAGCAGAATAAGAAGCAAAATCATTTTTCCCAGAAGGCTTATGTTCATAACCACATGCATTGAAATGAAAATGAGAGGAAGTGTTAACATGTCTCCCATTAGGGTTATCAATGGGGCGGTGAGGTTATCGGGATCCCAACCTCTGCAGAAGCTTAAAAATGCTATCAATATGGTAAAAAGGATCATTATCACCGCCGACAGGACACCTGCAAGCATGGATATGAGGATTAGGTCAACTGTTCCGGTTCTAAGACCAAGGAGATATGCCGTTAATGATGCCAAGGCACCAATATAAAAGCTTATTAGAAAACTCAGGGCTATGGAAGAAAAAATGTTTTGATTGAGGAGGTTGTTTTCTCTGAAATCGGGTCTTATTTGTCCCGTGTGCAGGTATGTTCCCAACCTTGAGCCGAAAGATGCAAATATGTTCCCTCTCATTCCAATTGATGCGGGAATCAAAACCATTATGGCGGGAAAGGCGGAGATGCTCGAAGAAAAAAAACCCATAGTGAAACCAGTTATTAGGTCGCCGGTCGTGCAGAGGAAAAGGGAAAACAGGGGTTCCTTAACTTCTCTGGATAACCATGTCTTTATGTAGTTTTTGCTCTCTCTTCTCTCTTCCATAGAATTCATCTCTGTTACTATTTGGAGGCTCCTCTCCAATCATGTTTCCACTACGTTATACCAACCTTCTTTTAAATAGATTTTTAAATACCCAGCTGATAGCACTGCGACATCGCCGAAACTATGGAATTAACCTCTTTTACGTATCTATCCGCAAGTTCCCTCGCCACTTCCTTATCCTTCGATTCCGCAAATATCCTGAAGATTGGCTCGGTACCGGAAGGCCTTACTAGAACCCATCCCTCTTTCATGTATATCTTGACGCCATCCGTCTCATCTATTTTATCAAATCTTTCCTTTACCTTTTCAACAAGTTTCTTTAAAACCTTTTCCTTCAGGTGATTAGGGCAATGTGTTTTAAGTTTTACTAGCTCGTACTTTGGCAATTCATCTATCAGTTCCGATAGGGTTTTTTCACTGTTTGCCAGAAGTTCTAACATTTTTGCGATCGTCATCGAAGAATCTCTACAGTACTGGTGTTCTGGAAAAATTAATCCTCCATTTTCTTCCCCTCCAAAGATTGCTTTTTCTCTCTTCATCACCCTTGCGACGATCGGAGAGCCGACGGCAGTATACAGAACTTCTCCCCCCTTCTCTCTAACGACCTCTTCCAAACAGCTTGAGGTAGACACTGGGGTAACCACCTTCCCCTTTCCTTTCTTTTCGACGATGTACTTTGCTAGGAGGGCGAAACTCTTGTCTCCATAAACATAGTTTCCATTTTCATCTATGAAAATTGCTCTATCAGCATCTCCATCAAGTGCTACTCCTAGGTGAGCCCCCTCTTCCTTTACTACCTTCATCAATTTTCCCAGGTTTTCTGGAACAGGCTCTGAAGCTCTGCCCCTGAAAAGTCCATCCAGCTCGCAGTTTAGCAAAATCGTTTCACAACCAAGCTCTCTGAGAATATCAGGCGCCACAACCGCACCGGCTCCGTTGCCACAATCAAGTACAACTCGAAACTTCTTTTTCCTTATTGTATCTGCATCTACCTTAGATAATATCCCCTTCTTATAAAGGGAGATGGCTCCATCCCATGCGCTAAAGCTTCCAACTTCGTTCCATTGAACCCTTTTTATCTTATTCCCAAAGTAAATGTCCTCTATCTCTTCCTCCTGACTCCTTGCAAGTTCCGTGCCATCGAAATCTATAACTTTTATACCATTAAACTGGGGAGGGTTGTGAGAAGCCGTTATTATCACGCCCGCATCGAAATCCTTTTCTTTGACCGCATACTGCAAGGCTGGCGTTGGTAAAATACCAAGATCTACGACATCGCAGCCAACAGAGAGTAGTCCCGACGAGCATGCGCTTTTCAACATGTGGTTTGATATTCTGGCATCTGTACCAATAGCAACCTTGGGTCTACTCTTCGCTTTTTTTAGATATGTCCCTATTGCTCCTCCAAGTTTTAATGCGAGCTCTGCCGTCATTTCTTCATTAACAACTCCTCTAACACCATTCGTACCAAATAGCCTCGTCATGTTAACACCAATGGGGTATAATTTGATAAAGATAAAAGCCTTATATTAATCTAGGGTCTATGGTGTAGCCTGGATAGCACGGAGGCTTCCGGAGCCTCAGACCCGGGTTCGAATCCCGGTAGACCCATTTTAACCGGACAATAAACACAAGAAATCAAAGGGTGTAAATCCATAACAAAATATAAGATGAAAAATTGTAAACAATTGAAATTGTGGATCGGTGAAGAAAAGGAAAATACCGAGAACTCTGTTTCTTCATCAAATAAGACTTCCATAATTTTTAGAAACGCGGTTTCCGAAATTCCTTCGACGACTTATGGTACATTTTCTATTTATAAATATCCTGCTCTTTCACGAGCTTGTGGATTTGCATATTTGTTAGATGCTGGGCAGATGATGGAGGGAGAGATGTGCACGTTAAATGCGAGGTGTGTTTGATTAATGATGTGGAGGTGAAAGACTATCGTCTCCGGCAAGGTGTGTATGCGAAATATTATGTTTGCCGTAATTGTTTTATGCTAAATGATGAGAATTTTTTCAAGCTGAAATATGCAAAAGGCGATAAAAGGACGGTTATCACGAAAATCACGGGGAGAAATTGGAAAGAGTATCTTATTGGGGAGCCATGAATATGAGAAAAAGAAGCGAAATATCGTGGGAGGAGGCAATTTTGAAAGTTGTGGAAGATCATGGAGGTGTTGCAACACTAAAAGAGCTTTATCAGGATGTTCCCAAAATCCGTAAAACTACGTCTAGCTCAGATGTAAACCATGTTATTAGAGCTTATTTACGGAGAATGACTAGGATATCGGGAAAATTGAAGAGGGCGGGGCTTGGTATATACGCATTACCGGACAAGAAACTGAAGGATAGTTTATTCAACGACATCCAGAGAGGCAAAACCAAAAAAGAAATTTTGCGAGGCCTTAAAAGAGAGTCTCTCCATTATTATGTAGAGGGAATACTTCTTGAATTAGGCAACATTTATGGATATTTGACTTATACGGCTGATCACTCCGCACTATTTAATGGTAAACCTCTTGGGGAGATAGCAACATTAGAAAGGATTCCAGAGTTTACATCCAAGCAATTGCTTGATATTATAAAAGAAATTGACGTTATATGGTTTAGTAAGAGATCCTCCATACCAATGCCTAAGCACACTTTTGATGTTGAGATAACTACTGATTTTTCAAAAGCGTTGTTCAGAGCTTTTCAGCTTAAGGATTTCAGAACGAATTTTTATATGATAGCTCCAAAAAATAAATATAATCAATTCCAAAAGAAAATAACTGTAGAACCTTACTCTGAAATTAAAGATAGGGTTTTCTTTCGTTCTGTTGAAGACATCTTCTCACTCTATGAACATGCTATAAAACACCACGAACTTAAAGAAAAAATTATTGTAGAGACATGATGATTCCACCGTATCTGTGATGTTGGTATCTTACAAGGTAACAAGAAAAAGATTTAATGCTTCTCAGGGATTTGGAAGGTGATTATAATGCCAAAATGTAAGATCTGTGGACAAGAGTATTCTCCAGAGGAGATGGTTGGAGATATTTGCATAAACTGTGCGAGTGCCATGATGCAACAGGATGGAATTGATCTAGGATTGGGCATAGAAGAGATGTGATCGACATGCCCTGGCCTTATGTTCAAGAAATCGATCTGCTTATGCTCTCCGCGATCGTCCCCTTTGGTAGCTTCAATTCAACTTCCAAAGTGATGTTGCGATGAGCTTTACAATTTACCATGAACGATACAGGCTTCCACCATTTACCAGTTGTTTTCTCTCCAGCCTTTACACCATCCAAGTACAAAGTGTACTTTCCTGGTCTCTCTGTGCTGAATAGCTTGGTAAATGCATATGCTTCTACCTCTAACGTATCGCCCTGACGGATGATTTTCTTGAAATATGGATTGAGGGCGGTAAAGTTTACACAGACGTTATCGAAATCTATGGATCCACCCCTTATTTTAACCAGCCTTATAATTCCCTTTGGTTTCTTCTCATTCGATGCAACCATCAAAGCTTCGGTCGTAACAACATCTATATGGGCTGGCGTATATCCCAAGAGTTTGTAATTTTTGTTTGCCTCTATGAAAAAAGGATTCCTTACGATTGGCACAAAGATCGTTTCTGGATCGTAGAATCCATGGACGTGTCCAGCGAAATTTGCAAGCACGCGTGCTCCGCTTTTTATAAAGAGCCCTTCTATCTTCGTTAAATCCTCTTTCTCAAAGGTGGCGATCCTGATAGCGATATACTTCCATATTGGAAAACACCATAATTTTGGTATAACCATTGGGTGATGGGAGAATATTATAACGGGATTTCCCTTTGCAGAAGATAGATTCAGCCACTTTTGAAGAGAATGAAAAGTATCGTTGTGAAGTATCCCGTGATGACCAGGAGCTTTCTCTCTGTCAACGAAATCCAGAACAAGGAAAGTTATGTTTCTGTACCCAAATGCATAGTTGTAGAAATTTTCAATGTTTATGTCTTCCCATTCAACATGAAGCCGTTTCAGCTGATCTTTGATGAAGCTTTTATTAAAAACCTTTTTAAAGAAATTCCCACCAATTGGCTTTTCTTTACCAAACCACACATCATGATTTCCTATAACCGGAAAATATGGCACATGCAATCTATCCAGTATCTCTTTTGCCTTTTTCATTTCAGAATATTCACCACTATCTGCAATATCACCAAGAACCGCCACAAATTTTATTTTATTGTTTTGGTTGATCCATTCCACCACTTTTTCCAGGCGTTCAGTCAGGTAATAATTTTCTCCAATATAGTTTGGATACCCTCTTCCTATGTGGAGATCGGTTATTATCGCAAAGCACCATTCTTCATCATTTTTATGAGGCAATACAACGGGATTCATCAATGGAAGGAGGAACAACAATATCATCACTAGCTTTTTCATTCTTCCAATTTATAGATTTGCAATATAAAAAAGTTTACATTTTTATCGGAATGTTTTATATTCTCTAAAGCATTCATGACTTAGGAGGGGGTGAAAAGGAATAGAGCTCCGCTCGACCCGCGCATCGGTTGGAATGGGAAGCCTAATAATATTCATCGCTGTAATTCTTATCGCCGGAATAGCTGCTTCCATTCTTATACAGACCATGAGTAATATTCAAAGAAAAGCAATGGATACAGGGAAAGAAACGCTTGTGAGTATAGCAGAGGGAATCGAGGTTTTTCAAGTTGTTGGTTACGTAGTTGAATCGAAAATCGACCAACTAGCTATTATCGTCAGACCTCTGGCTGGAGCCGGAGCTATAGATCTATCAAAATCTTATGTAACTCTTTCCGATTCCAAGAAAATGGTAATTCTGAAGTACAACTCCAGCTGCTTTAGTAGTGAAGGAAGCAACTTGTTTACAGCTATCAATTCTTCTTCCCTTTCCCCTAACGATTTCGGAATCGTAGTTATAAGAGATATTGACAATACGTGCACATCTTCCTATCCAGTGATCAACGACGATGATCTCGTTGCACTCTTGGTTAATACAACAAAGTGCTTTTCCGGAATACCGGCAAGAACAAGGGTTAGTGGTAGTGTTGTTCCAGAAAAAGGAGTTAGGGGCGTGATAGATTTTATCGCTCCCTCTGTTTTTACCAGCAAGGTGGTTGACCTTCAACCTTAAAAATAGCTACTTAAGAGGAAATTGACGGCAACAGATGTTATGGCAACGATCCATACGAATGGAACAAAGTAAAGAGGAATTATCAGCTTGTGGCTACCTCTTAAGACCTTTATGGTGAGGGAGAGAATGAGAGAATGTATAACAAGTACAAAGAAAACCATGTTGGAGATACCTGCGAGTGTACTTTGAGGAATCACGCTAACAATTGGACCAATGTTTATGAAACTGATGTTTTCAAATGGATTGCCAGCTTGTAGCCATATCTCATTCAAGTGCCGTACTATGAGCAGAGAAGTGTATACGCTGAGAGCCATCCCAAAAGTGATTCCAGCAAATAGGGAAGTTGTAGTTTTTAGGATTGCATGCTTTTTGATCCTCAAATCCCTTATTTTCCTTATGTTCTCCGTTATCATTCTCGCGACGTCCCTTGGATTTGCAGCGGCGTAGGTGGCTTCTCTAAACATTTCGCTAGCCCTTTGGATGTAATTGCTTCCCGTATCTACACCAAACCATTCCCATGATGCATCATCGTTTATCCTCGTCCTCAATCTTCTATAGAGAGCCTTGATGTGGGGAGTAAGTATACCATAATCCTTTTCACTAAGATAATGCACAGCCTCGTTTATCTTCCCTCCCCTCATCGTTGATATTGATCCTAGGGCGGACAAAAAACCCAAAAAGTTCTTTTCCCTCCTGAAGATGTTCTTCTCTTCAACATAGACCTTTATCCCCGGAATAATTAATGGAGTTAACGCAACTGCAAAGAGCAATTCATTTGGTATATTTTCAAAGCCAAGCCTCAGTTTGTATTTCAAGAGTATGAAAAAAGCCAACAGAATCATAGAGAGGGCAAAGGTCAACTGGAAAATTTTAGTTAACTTGCTTTCCATCTCTCCTTTTTCTCCAGTCTGCGGCCATATTTCATCGGAAGGCACCATGGATCGAAGCAAGTAGAGCAGCAGAAGCTCGACCGCTATGAGCAGGAAGGAGGAAAGAGAAACGTAGAGGTTCATATCTGCTAAACCCGTTAGCATCGGCATAACGATACCAAATGACATCAGAAAGGTAATTGCGATGAGCAAGCTCACGTATACTTCATTCAGTATAGTTATGTTTTCATTGCTCGACTCATACATGGTTTTATATTCCTCTATTACGCCCCCCTGCTCCTGCTCTATAAATTCTCTATGGCTTACACCACTCACTAGGCTTTGAGAAAACCTATCAAGAAAATCCCTCAGCATTTTGCTTGGTGTCCTTTCAGAAACAAATTTAAATGCCTTTGCCAGCGGTACTTTCCACTGAGTTGAAAGTATGCTCGCCTTCTTGAGTTCTTTACCCAAGCTACCGTAAACCTTCTTTCCACCAAGTATGTTTATGATTTCCTTCAAAGGTAAATCTGAAATTGCCAGTACCCTTAGGTGGGTAATGAAGAAATGCATCTTTCCATTTATGTCCATCTCTTTGTTCTTCCAGCTTATGTATGGATACATCACTCCAAGGAAAATTATCAGAAGACCCGCTACCAAGAAAGTCAAGGGATTGATGCTAAAGATGCTCGGAAAGAGAAAGCTAACTATCTTCGGGATGAAAATTATCATCAATCCAAGGAAAATCGAGGGAAGAAGTACTCTTTTCAAAAATTTGCCTTTATCCTCTATGCTTCTATAGGCGATACGCAATTCCTTCAGAAAATCCTTTTCTATCTTTTTCCTCTTCAACATATTCACCCAACTTCAAACGGCAGAGCATCTATTCCTTTCCTGTAGAACATCCATATAACGTCTACGACCTCATAGTAATCAAGTATGTTTTCCTCAACCATTTTTTCTAGTACTCTTTTCCTCAGCTCGTACTCGTTGTAAATCTCTGAGGTATCGCTGTATCCAGCATATTTTGCTATCTTCTCTTCAAGCACAAAGCTGTTCCTGTTTGCAACAAACCTGTGAACATCCTCTATCGGATCCCACTCGAACGCTCTTCTTGCCATAACTCCATCCGCCTCCCTGTTATAACCTTCGATCTCATCTATCGTAGTGATTCTTCTCAATTTCTTTCCATTTCTGTCAATTGCAGATTGAATAACGACAAAATCCAGGTTATCCATGAAAGTTTTTGGGACATTGATTGGATCCCCGGTAAATCTCTGTATAACCTTTGTGACGCTATTTGCATGGAAGGTTGACATGCAAGGATGACCTGTCTGCATCGCCTGAAAAACTATGCTTCCTTCAGCTCCCCTTATTTCCCCAGGTATTATGTAATCCGGTCTTGATCTCAAGGCAGCTTTTAAAAGATCGAACAGGTCTACATGACTTTCTTTTGGTCCAGTTGTTTTGGTGAGTAACCTCTGCCATACCCTATGGGGAACTTTAAGCTCTGGCGTCATTTCCGCAGTATATATTTTTCTATCTGGAGGAATAAAAGGAATAATTGCATTCATGGTCGTTGTCTTTCCGCATGCGGTTTCTCCACAGATGAAAAAACTTCTTCCATACTGCAAACATATCCATAGATACGCAGCAATACCTGCGCTCATCGTTCCCCATTTGATGAGCTGGGTTACGCTTATTGGAGTCTCGGTAAATCTCCTGATACTCATGCTAGGACCTTTTATGCTCACCGCCTCGCTATGAATTATGTTGACCCTACTTCCATCGGGCAAAATGCCATCTACTATAGGTTGTCCCTCGCTCACTGGTTTCCCTATTTTTTCGCTGAGAGATCTGGAAAAATTCGGACCTTCCTTCTTATCTATACGGATGTTCGTTTTTATCATTCCGAAGATTTTGTGGAAAAGATGAACATACTCTCCGGTAACGACGTGGATATCTTCTATGTAAGGATCTCTCATCAGCGGCTCCAGATAGCCCGCACCAATTAACCTTTTGAAAATCTCATACTCTATTCTCTCTTTCTCTTCTGGAGTAACGTAAACCCTTTCCTCCTTCTTAAAAAGGCTGAATCCTTTTTTCTTTTTCTTCCCAACAACTGTAATTTCATCCAATAGCTCTTTCAAAACTTCTTTTAGCTCTTCATCCGTAACAACGCTCGGCTTTTCCGCGACTCTCTTTAACATTATTTTCAAAATTTTCTCACATTTTTCCTTCTCCTCCTCGCTCAATTTCGGTTCTATCACATGATACTCTATTTCATCCATCCCCCTCGTTCTGTATATGTGAACGAAAATAGAGCCCTTTGTTGGATAGAGTATGTTTGGATATGTTTCTCCCATCAGCTCGAAAGGTGGCTTTTCATAGAAGGTAGGTGTGGGAATTTTTTTCGAGATTTTATTTATATATTCTCTGAGATGTGGATTCTCTTTAAGTAACTTTTCCATCATGGTATCACAGCGTAAAGGGCAATCCTTTTTCGCCTTCCCTATAGTACGTCCATATACACTTCACCACCTCATAGTAATCCAAAATATTTTCCTCCACCATCTTCTCCAGTATCCTCTGTCTTTTATCAAATTCATTGTATATTTCCATTCTATCCGAATAGCCGGCCATTCTTGCTATTTTTTCTTCTAAGATATAGCTATTCCTGTTGGCTCTAAAGATATGGGTATCATCTGCTGGATTCCATTCGAAAGCTCTCCTTGTCATGATTCCATCGACTTCCCTGTTGTACCCTTCTATTTCATCAATGCATATGACCCTCCTAACTTTTTTACCTCTCCACTCCACAGCCATTTGTATTAGAACCACATCCAAATTATCCATGAAAGTCTTTGGAACGTTTATAGGATGACCAGTAAATCTCTGTATAACCTTTGTGACGCTACCAGCATGAAATGTAGTTATAACCGGATGCCCAGTCTGCATGGCTTGAAAGACCACTCTACCCTCTATCCCTCTTGTTTCACCTGGAATGATGTAATCTGGTCTGGATCTTAAAGCCGCAAGCAATAAATCTTCCAACTCAACATGTCCTTCTTTCGGTCCCGTTGTTTTTGTCAAAAGTTGCTGCCAAACTGGATGTGGAACCACTATTTCTGGAGTGTTTTCTGCGGTGAAGATTTTCTTGTCTGGAGGTATAAAAGGTATAATAGCATTCG
>JAGHAD010000001.1 GCA_021161685.1 Thermoplasmata archaeon
AGATAATAATCTATTCCCTCCATTGCTCCTGGAAGGGTTAGACCGCGAATGGTTAGGATGATGAGAAGGATGGTCGGTAGAGGAACGGTTACTGTAACTACTTTACCAATTCTAGAAACACCTTTGTAAAGAATTACAAAAATGCTGAACCACACAACCACTAGGCCAAGGAGAGCTGGTATCTGTATACTTCCAATTTCCGCAGGACCTTTGGTTGCTCTCAAAAAATGCTTTAAGAAAAAGAGGTTAGCATCACTCCCCCATCTCAGATCCATTGAATAAATCATGTAAGCAAAGCACCATGCCATTACTACGGTATAGTAAGATGCTATCACGAAGGGAGCGAGAGATGCAAACCACCCTATCCATTCGAATTTCCTGTTTGCTTTTAAAAAGCAATATGGAGGAGATCCCCTAGCCCAATGCCCAAGAGAAAACTCAAGGATCATCAAAGGTATACCGGTGGTGAACAAGGCAATGAAATATGGTATAAGAAAGGCTCCACCTCCATTTTTGTAGCATACGAACGGAAAACGCCACACATTACCCAAGCCAACTGCAGAACCAATGGTCGCCATCACAAATGCATATCTTGATTGCCAGAACTGCCTCTCCGCTATACAATCGACCTCCAATTTTATGGATGAATTTTAATTTATTTAAGTGTTGAGGTAAAAACCCTCTTACTCTAGTGAAACTATATTCGATGAACAAGAAAATGGAACATGAACATCTATTGTCTTTCCTATTCCTTCATGGGGCAGTATGTATATCTCTAGTGGGTCTCCACTTTTTACATGGAACTCATATGGCAGGTTTATGGCAATAAAAAACCTATCCCCATCGTTTGCAATTTTCCTGATTTGTATCGAATCATCAGAATCCTCAAGTGTTATCAAACCAAAGCTATATTCTAAATTTTTCCATATTGCATTGCTAAAGAGACAAGAACTTTTGCATGAAATGCTTTTTCCACTATAATTGATCAGAATCAACTCTTTTCCATTGTTCAGTCCTATTTTCAGATTGGTCAAATTCAGCTCATCTGCAGAAATTAATTTTGCTAAGATCAGCAGATTTTTCAACTCTCTCTCGGCACCATTGCCGCTGTACCTCCCTACAACGTCTTCAACTTTTATGTATGTGGTAAAATCATCCAGTATACCCTCAGCTACTTTTTCCACATCCTTACCCATGTGTTCCGAGCCATCTAGATATATAGATGATGCTCCCCCAGCTAGTACGATTACAGTTATGGATGCTATGCCTGCAAGATATCCACTACTCATTTTCCCCTTCACCACCTCTCCGCATTGCACAAACGCAATGCTAATATAACTCTGTCACTCATACTATTTATAACTTAGCATTGTGCATTGCGATTAAGCATTGCATAGATAGGCATAAATATACCAAAAGTAATCAAAGAAGGCAAATGAAGATAGACTACCATAAAGAATTAGAGAAGGTTTTAGCTATTGTCAAGAAGCATCCGGAGGGAAGAACCATAAAGGAGATATCGAGGGAGATAGGAATTAATAGGAATGCCGTTGCCAAGTACCTAGATATTCTTCGGGTTGCTGGACATGTTGAGATGAAAAGAATTGGACCTGCAAAAGTTTACTACCCTTCAAAGTTTGTACCAATATCGATGCTTTTTGACTTTTCAGAAGAACTCATAGTAATAGTAGATGAAAATCTCGTGACCGTGGAAGTAAATTCCCCGTTACTTCGTCACATAGATGTAACTAGTAAAGAGGAGGTTATAGGAAAACCTATTTCAAAACTTCCAATAGTGGGAAGTTTTCCAAAGATGGTGGAGAACATAAGGTATGTTTTTGGGAAACACCATGTGCTAGAGGATGAAGTCATTCACAATGATGGCGACTCAGATCCTGAGAAGTATAAGGTGAAGTTTGTCCCAACTACACTCAATAATGGGAAGAGGGGAGTTGCTCTTTTGATAAAGAAAGAGAACGCTTAGACTTGGGCGGCAATGTTTTTTGCTTCCTCCGGACTTTCCACCTTGACGAATCTCTCCTTCAGTTTCTCAAGAATTTCGGGCAATGTAGTGTACTCCATCTCTTCCAAAGGTAATCTGTGTGGCTCAAACGGGCCATGAGACCTTATGTAGTCAGCTATTTCTAAAGCTATTTGTCTAGCTCTGTCAAATCCAGGATCTGCAAATAGATCTACGGGTCCTATTAATCTACCTTCAGCAAGCTGAAAGCCGAGGGCAACAACTCTTGGAGGTCCATCAAACCTCGTGCATCTTGCGTTTTCTACACTAACTGGCATTATAGGGCCATTGTGAGATCCTCTCATCCATCCAGAAACTAGGTGGGGGAATGCATAGGGATTCAGAACTTCTCCAAGCGCTGGCAAACCCGATTGAGCCCTAACTACAGCAACTGGGTCATCCTTTCCAATGTATCTTCCGGCTACCTGATATAGCTTCTCTGTTGAAATAACGGCAACTGGCTCATCTGCGGGTAACTTGCTCCCCTCCTTTGGATAAACCCTCTTTATTACAAATCTTGACTTTGCCCCAATTAATGCTAAGATGTCATACATCTCTTCCGGAGAGTTCATGGTCACCATTTTGTGCTCCTGAATGTCCCATATCTCAAACACAAATCCAGCATGCATTGAAGGATCTATTACCAGACCAGCGGTGTTGAAAGGATCTGCGAATGTTCTGAAAATCGGCAAGTTAAACGCTCCAGGCTCGGTTTTGTCCATCATGAATGCAATAACCGGTTCAGCCTTTCTTTCGGTGAATTCCATCTCTGCAACCCCTGGACCCATACCTTTTACATTTCCAGAAAATGCATCCGTTAGTAAATCCTGTCCAGCACCATACAGCTTGAGCCATTTAGCTTTTTCAGTAGCCTCCTTGAAAGTTTCCCAAGCTAGCCTGTGTATCTCTTCATTATCAACTCCCTTTGTATGGGTCATTATGAGTTGTAAATCGTCACCGCAATGGGTTACGTGAAAATCTATAAGTAACCCACTTTCCTTTGCTTGCTGGAGCTTGTTTTTTGCAACCTCTACAAGCTCTGGATGTACCGTAGAATGTCCGGGCCAACCGCCAACGTCAGCCTTTATAATGCTAAATGTCACTTTCATTCCAATCCCCTTCACAGATAATACGTCCTCTATAAATAGTTGTTGGAAATTGCACGAAAAATTAATTTAAATACTCAGGTTTAAGGAAAAGAGATGGTACTGAGAGTGTTCAACACTTTGTCTGGAAAAAAGGAGGTTTTCTCTCCAGTTGAGGAAGGGAAAGTGAAGATGTACGTGTGCGGAATGACCGTTTATTCAGATGTTCATATAGGACATGCAAGAACATATCTAGCTTTCGACATAATAAGGAGGTACCTCGAATACAAGGGTTACGATGTTTTCTATGTGCAGAACATAACCGATGTGGATGATAAGATCATAAGGGCGGCAAACGAAAGGGGAATGGATCCACTCGAGTATTCCAAGTACTACGCTGAGAGATGCTTGAGCGATTTGGATAAACTGGGCATAAGGAGAGCAGATCTATATCCGAAGGCATCTGAGAACGTCGATGAGATGATCAAAATGATAGAGAGAATAATTGAAAATGGATATGGATACATTTCTGGAGGTGATGTTTACTTTAGTGTGGAGAAATTCGAGGGATATGGCAAACTTTCCAAGCAAAAGCTGGAAGAGATGAAGGCTGGAGCTAGGATAGAGCCCGGAGAGAAAAAGAAAAATCCTTTGGATTTCGCCTTGTGGAAGTCTGCAAAGCCCAATGAGCCAAAATGGAAAAGTCCATGGGGAGAGGGAAGACCGGGATGGCACATCGAATGCTCTGCAATGAGCTCAAAATACTTGGGTTTACCTTTTGATATACATGGAGGGGGAAGTGATCTGATTTTTCCTCATCATGAAAACGAGATTGCCCAGACCGAAGCTGCATATGGAAAAGGTTTTGCGAAATATTGGCTACATACGGGTTTATTATCCGTAGAGGGAGAAAAAATGTCAAAGTCGTTGGGAAACATAATACCGGTGAGAGAAATACTCAAAGAATTCGATGCAGAAGTGATCAGATTCTTTCTCGCATCCACCCATTACAGGAAACCAGCCAACTTTACTTTTGATGCGGTTGAAAACGCAAAAACCGCCGTAGAAAGGATATATCGCATCTACGACAGGCTCTCGGCAGTTGAGAAGGAGGGAGAGGTTAGAAAGGATATAATGGCAATGCTTGAAATGGTAAAAAGAAATTTTGAAGATGCTATGGATGACGATTTCAATACCCCAAAGGCTCTTGCCGTTATTTTCAATTACATTGGGAAGATAAATGAGTTACTTGATAAAGGAATAAATGCGAATGAAGCGAAAACCTTAAGAGAAAACCTCGTAAGAATGTGCAACGTCTTGACGCTCCTCCAGGGAATGGAGGTGGAGATAAAGCTGGATAACTTGATGGGTATACTGGAAAAGTACGCCAAGGGTTATAAGGCTAAGGATGTTGAAGATGCCATAGAGCATCTACTTAGCATCAGGGAAAAGGCTAGGAAGGAGAAGAATTGGGCACTTGCAGACGCCATAAGGAGCGACCTCCAGTCGGTTGGATTGGAAATAGAGGATACGAAGGAAGGCACCATTTGGAGAAAGAAAAGAACGCTATGAAGAGGATCTTGGTGGGATACGATGGCTCCCAAGGATCCGAGAGGGCGGTAAACAAAGCCCTATCCATAATAGATGAAGGTGGAGAAATTGTTTTGCTAGCCGTCGTCCCTTGCAGGGAGGGAAAGGGTTTTTTGGATAGCAATGCACATGAACTAGCTAAGGAAAAGGCGGAGGGGTTAATTGAAGACAGGATTAGCTTGATAGCAAGAAATGATATAACGGTTAGGGGGATCGTCAGAGAAGGAGATGTCGTCCAGGAGATAATAGAAGTTGCAAAGAAATTAGATTGTGATTTAATTCTACTTGGCAAAGGAGGACATAGCGAAATAGGTTCTTTGCAGATAGGGAGCGTAGCAGAGAAGGTTATAATGAGCTCTCACAAGCCAGTAATGATAGTCAGATGAATCACTTCCCTTTCTTGTGATGAGCCCTGATACTTGGCCTGACCTTTTCAGCTCCCCTCCCTTTATTTCTCAAACCCCTCCCCTTCTTGCCAGCACTGGTTAACCCCCTGAATGCTCTACCTCTGTGCTTTGGACTGCAAATCCAGTTTATTTTTGGATCGCTTTTTATTGCTGGATGATGAGGATCCACGAGGATAACCTCATAATATTGATATTTTCCATCCTTTCCAACCCA
>JAGHAD010000152.1 GCA_021161685.1 Thermoplasmata archaeon
CAGTTATAGTAAAAGTTGCAGATGATCACACACCTCCAACTGTATGTATAGTGAAGCCAGAGAGAGGATGGCTTTACGTAAATGGCAAGGAATTGATGAAGATAGGATTTGCAACCGTTGTATTGGGAGAAATAACCGTTGAAGTAGAAGCCGAAGACGATAAAACTGAGGTGGAGAAAGTTGAGATATACGTTGGGAATGACTTGGTAAAGACAGATCCGATAAAACCTTACAGTTGGGTGTGGATAAGACCATCGTTTGGTAAATTTGCTCTAAAAGCAATAGCCTATGATAGCTTCATGCAGTCTTCCACAGATTCCTTAACGGTCTGGAAGTTCTTCTAATGTATCGATAGTTTTAAACTATCTCTCTACATCCTTTTTAGTAAATGGTACTCGAGGGATTGAGCAAATCTTTAAGAGAAACTCTTAGAAAGGTGACAAGTGCGATCACAATAGATGCAAAACTTATAAAGGAAGTGATTAGAGGTATTCAGAGAGCTCTTCTGCAGGCTGATGTTAACGTAAAGCTCGTTCTCGAACTTTCCAGAAGGATAGAAAAGAGAGCTTTGGAAGAAAAACCACCTGCTGGGATGAGTCCAAGGGAGCATGTGATAAGGATAGTTTATGATGAATTGGTTAGAATTGTTGGGGAAGGAAAGACACTTCCTATAAAAAAGCAGATCATCATGATGGTTGGTCTTTATGGGCAGGGAAAAACGACCACGTGCGGAAAATTAGCCCAGTATTTTAAGAAAAAGGGATTGAGACCCGCTTTGATAGCTGCCGATGTTCATAGACCGGCAGCTTACGACCAGCTAAAACAGATAGCGGATAAGGTTGGGGTACCTTTTTATGGTGAGAAGGAATCCAAAAATGCCGTCGAGTTGGTTAAGAGAGGTATAGAGAAGTTCAAAAGGAGTGCGGATGTAATTATCATAGACACTGCGGGCAGGCATAAGCTAGAGGAAGATCTAATCAAAGAAATAAGAGATATAGCGAATGCCATTAAGCCGGATGAGAAAATTCTTGTGATAGATGCCTCAACAGGTCAGCAGGCGAAACCGCAAGCAAAAGCTTTCCATGAGGCGATCGGAATAACTGGAATAATACTAACCAAGATGGATGGAACAGCAAAAGGAGGAGGTGCATTATCTGCATCTGCAGAAGTTGGAGCACCAATTCTTTTCATCGGAACGGGAGAACACCTGGCCGACTTCGAAGGCTTCGATCCGGCTGGCTTCGTGTCGAGACTGCTCGGAATGGGAGACATTAAAGCTTTGCTTGAAAAAGCCGAAGAGAGCTTGAAGGAGAAAGAAGCTGTAAAAGCCATGGAAAGGATGATGTCTGGTAAATTCACGCTGAAGGACATGTACAAACAGATGGAAGCCCTGAGCGGTATGGGACCTTTACAGAAAATCGCAGATCTCTTGCCATTCGGTTTCTCAAGCAAGCTTAAGGATATAGATATGAGAGAAACCCAAGAGAGGCTAAAAAAATTCAGATATATAATGGACTCCATGACCGAGGAGGAACTCGAGAATCCAGAGATAATAAAGGCATCGAGGATAGATAGGATAGCGAGAGGGGCTGGAGTGGAACACAAGGATGTTAAGGAATTGCTTAGATATTACAGGATGACAAAAAGCATGATGAAAGGTATAGTGAGCAACAGAAAGTTGAGGAAAGCCCTGATGAAACAGTTGAAGTTCACATGATTTTCAAGAATGCAGAGGAGCTGATAAAAAATGGTAGAAACGATGAGCTGAAAAAAATCAGGCGAGATTTGCTAGATATTTTAGATAATTGCATCAAGGCCGTAGATCCTTATAAAGTAGTGGCAAGGAACATCAGGGATATGAATGAGCCGGTATACCTGCTTGCTTTTGGTAAAGCGAGTGTTGGAATGGCACAGGCTGTTTGTGATCACCTTGAAGTTAAGGGCGGAATTGTCATAACGAGCGAGAGTAAGAAAGTTAACCATCCAAAGGTTAAGACTTTTCATGGAGATCATCCGATACCGACTTCTAGGAATGTTGAAGTAACTTCAAAGGCTATCGAGATGGTCAGAAAGCTAGACGAGAAAGAAACCCTTCTTGTTTTGATTTCTGGAGGTGGATCTGCTCTATTTTGCAAGCCAAGGATAAGTATTGGTGATATGAAAAAATTGACCGAACTTCTGTTAAAAAGTAAGGCAAACATAAGAGAAATAAACACGGTTAGAAAACATCTGTCACACGTTAAAGGTGGACAGCTTGCAAGGATAGCAAGGTGTGGGCTAAAATGCATGATCATTTCAGATGTGGTTGGGGATCCGATAGAGTTCATAGCATCCGGCCCAACAGCTCCAGATAGTACAACATTTGAGGATGCGAGAAAGGTATTAGAAAACCACAACTTATGGGATAAGGTTCCTCCTTCCGTTAGAAAGGTGATACTTGATGGAATTAAAGGAAAAATAGAGGAAACACCAAAACCAGGAGAGGATGTATTTGGCAAGGTAGAAAACTTAATTGTTGCAAACTGCAGGATGGCTTGTGAAGGCGCATTAAGAAGAGCCAGGGAATTAGGCTATGAAGCAAGGATTTACTCAACAGAGCTAACGGGCAATTCTAGGGAAGTTGGTAGGATACTGGTTAGGGAAGGAGAAAAGATGGGAGGGAATTTCGTTTTAATTGGGGGAGGGGAAACCACCTTGGAAGTGAAGGGGGATGGAATAGGAGGAAGGAATCACGAAATGGTTCTTAGTGCTATCGATCTGTTAGCTGAAAAGAAAATGGTTTTTTGCTCCTTCGCAACAGATGGCATAGATGGCAATTCCCCATCCGCAGGAGCGCTTGCCGATGGCTATACCTTAAAAAGAGCTATAGAAAAGGGCTTGGACGTTGGAAGTTACTTAGATAACAACGACTCTTATAACTTTTTCAGGGAACTCGGGGATTATCTCCTTACTGGATATACCGGGACAAATGTTATGGATATTCAAGTGCTATTCCGTTTTTAATTGATTATTTCAGAAGACCTTTTGTTGGCAATCCAGCCTCTTTCCATGCAGATAGGCCACCCACCATGTTGTATATAGCTCCATTGAAACCATTCTCAACGAGAATCCTGCAAGCCGTGTAGCTTCTTTTACCAGAGTGACAGTAGATGATTAACTTCTTACCGAAAAATCTTATTTTGAACAACTCAAGCAGTAACTTGTTTTTCAATAAGCTTAATGGGAAGTTTCTTGGCCTATCGAAGAGATGTGGTGTTGATATCCTCTCACTTAAGTACTCGACGAAGCTCCTTACATCTATTGGTATCTCTACACCATCGCACGTGCAGTTCATCATATTCCATGCCTCTAATGCGGTTACGTTGATGATTAAATTGTTTACGGGAACAGATATGGGTAAAGGATCAGACCATTCACTTTCCGCTCCATACTCATCCTGAGCTTTAACCCTAACAGAGTATGTCCCTCTGATATCCCACGAGTGATTTACCTTTACAACCTGCCCAGATGGATAGTAATCTGTCCATGTTCTGGTACCATCTCCCCAATCGAAACAGTATCTTATTCTATCTCCATCCGGATCGGTTGAGTGGGTAGAAAAGGTACAGACCTCTCCAACCTTGCATGATTTTGGCCCATCAGGTTTTGCCGGCTTGCTTGGAGGAGAGTTTTGGATAAGAATGGATATTGCAGTTTGATCAACGTAGCTATCTCCTTTATCAAAGATTGCAGCTATCACTACCACGTTATCTTGAGAAATGTCTCCAAAACCATGTGCTTTTCCGTCCCATGTGCGAGATCTATTCCAAATCGAGTTGGCTTTTATCACTACATCTTGATCAAAAGCATAGTCTAGGAACGCAAAGTGGTAGTTTTTCCCGCTCTTATCCTTCCACCTCGATACCTTCTCGACTATATATGCTCTAAGGTGTCCATAATAATCTTGTTTTTCGTTATTCCTGATACAAACCCTTATTCCAAGTTTCGCATCTCCACTCCAATAAAGAGTTACATTTAAATCGATATCATCAACTTCTCTCTTTCCACATTCTTCAATTGCCTCTCCATATGCATCTGCGCAACCAGCGTTTCCAACGATCTTTCTGTAGCCTCCGTCGAACCATACGGTTGGACATCCAATTCCTTTCAGCTCCTTAAAGCGGTAGTAGGCTTTACTGCTCTTATCGACAACTAAGGTTACGTAGTAGAAGTTATACTCTCCAGATGTATAGAGTTCATTCATGTATTCAGATACTGGAGGGCAATGGGGACAATATGATAGGCTGGCATATTCCGCTAACACGGTATGGGTGTATTCGTTCTGCTCATCCTTGCTCTGAAGATCGTAATCATTTGCCATAACCAGAGGCATCGAAAGTAGAATGCCGATGAAGATCGGAAAGATCCTTTTCTCCATCTTTATCCCAAAATACTAATATGAAATAAAAAATATAAAGTTTTTCAGATATCGGTCCTTTCAAATTTGAGAACCGTCAGCAGGAAGAAGAGAAGAATCCAGATAAGGAAAACCGCAACGAGCGAATATGGAGTATAGAAAGATGGAAGGTTTTTCGCAGATCCCGCTAGCATGTCTACCAAAGATGTGTACATGGATAGAGGATTCAAAAAATCCAGGGCATAGAACCAGTCGGGTATTTTTCCCGCCAGAGCGCCTTTCATGCCAACTTCCAGCAGCAATCCAGTTTGGATCAATGGCATGATCAGATTGAAGAAAAACCATATGAAGATAGCAAGGATCAGGGCGGATGATCTTTTGCGCAATAGCGAAGAGAAAAAGAAAGAAAGTGCTAGGAAGCTTGAACCGAGCAAAATTGTGTACAGCATGAATAAAAAGAAATACGAAAAATTCTCCATAGTTCTGCTGAATGCTATAACCATAGCTGAGACACCGAAACTTATGGATATCGAAATAACAAGTACAGCTAGCAAGCCGAGGAATTTGCCAGCAATGATCTCTCTCCTGCTAATGGGCATTGCTACGAGAGCTTCCATCGTTCCACTTTCTATTTCCCTTGCAATGGAAGCATATCCGAGGATTAGGGCAATTATTGGAACAATGGGGCTCACCAACTTTGCAAGCTGAGAGATCGCTTCTTTGAAATCCGCACAATACTTCAAGGAAGGCATTAGAAAAAGGGAAGTCAGCAACAGGAGAACAAGAATTCCAGAAGAGAAGATGATCCATTTATTCCTGATATTGTCCATTATCTCCTTTTTTGCAACGCATCGTAGCTCCTTCATGACCCCTCCTTTATGCATTTCATAAAGATTTTTTCAAGAGATGGCGTTCTGGTTTCGAAGTCCTTTATTTTTAGACCAGATTTTTTGAGATGAATCAAAACATCCACTTTTACCTCTGGTTCGCAAGTTACTTCGATGAGGCTCCCCTTTCCTTCGACTTTGTAAATACCCTGCATGTTGCTCAGCTCATTCAAGATATTCTCCGGTGGTTTTTCATCCAAACTTATGGTGATCTTTGGTTTTATTTCCAATTTCCTGCTCAGATCTTCTATTCTCCCTTCCGCAACCAACTTACCTTTATTTATTATGATCACATCCGAACATATTGCCTGAACCTCAGCCAGTATATGGGATGATAAAAAAATCGTACAACCTTTCCCATTCAAACTCCTTAACTTTTCCTTCACAAGGAGAGATCCTTCCGGATCAAGACCTGTAGAAGGTTCGTCCAATATCAAAATATCTGGATCACCCAACAATGATCTCGCTATACCCAGTCTCTGTATCATGCCTCTTGAAAATTTTCTAACCTTCTTGTTCATGACTTGTCCCAATCCAATTTCCTCAAGGAGAGCTTTGCATTCTTCGTTGGTTGATCCTTTCAACTCAGCATAAAAAGAGAGGTTCTGGAGGGCGGTTAGATTATCATAGAAAGAAATTCTTTCTGGAAGATAACCTATCGATCTCTTTGCTTCTTTACCGTTTTCCTTAATGTTCATTCCATTTATTTCGATCTCTCCCTCATCTACCTTTATTAAACCCAAAATTGCTTTGATAGTGGTTGTCTTTCCAGCTCCATTTGGACCTAAAAAACCAAAAATCCTTCCCCTTTGAACTTTGAAATGAATACCATCGACAGCCAGAAGATTACCATACCTTTTTGTTAGATTCGAAACCGAAATCGCTGATTTTTCAGAGGTCATAGGTTAGGACTCCACTCGATTCTTGGAAGGCCCGGATCGGGATTCGAACCCGACTCGAGGGATCCACAGTCCCTAATGTTACCACTACACCATCCGGGCCATCTTTTTAATTTATTGATATTGATATAGAAGTTTAAAACAGTTGTGGATGCTTTAACAGAGGTTGCAACGATTTCTTTTTCTTTCACACAGTCAATAATGCTGGCGATCAAAACGAGAAAAAGTTGTATCTTTATATAGTGGTCTGGAATAACATCATTGGGGCTCGAGATGATAGGGGCGGTAGTGTTCGTGATAGCTTTTCTGATTTTTCTAGGAATGACCTTGAATTTTGGCGTTTTTCCACCTGGAGATACGCTGTACAAATTACTCAACGTACCCGAAACAAGCTACCATGTTCTTGGCTATCCGGCAACCATGTTCGTTAAAGCTGCGTTTAATGGAGTTGTTTACGGTTTCATAGTATGGCTTGTTTTCAGTCTGGCGATGACAATAAGGAGAAAACGGAAAGAAAAAAGAAAAGCAGAGCAAGTTGAAAGTAAAGTGGACGAGGAGATCAAAAAATCCGAACCCGAGTTTACAAGATAAAAATTTATTTCTCCGCTTCTCTTTTGAATTATGGATAGAGCGGATAACCATGTGGCTTCAAAGCTGGATTCCTATCTATATAGATTAACCCGAGGGGTATGTTCATCCATTTTATATCCGGAATTCCACCGCTAGGTTCCCAGTAGTTATTGTAGAGGTAGACTATAGGAGGCAAATTATATGTTCCAGGATGTACCCCTACATGACAACTCACATGCTTCGTGTTATCTATGAGGTCATTTCTCGTTAAAAAGAGAGCTATGAGAAAATCAGTTGGAAGGCTTATACCTACTTTGTTTCCTCTAATGGTATTTTCGTGTATAAAAAAGAAGCCGGTTCCTCCTCTCCTCTCTGTATCTCCCGTGTTAATGTGTACACCTTCACTTGCATTTTCAATAAGGTTTCGCACGATTGTAGAAGCATCTATACCATCAAGGAATATACCGATCCCTCCCCTTGCCCCTTTTTTCTCGATCTTGCAACAGCTTATCCTGTCTATACCAGCATACCTTCCTTCTATACCCTTGTTAAGGTCACTTTCCATGCAGATGTAGCAATGATGTACTGTAACAAAATCAACAAGAGGAGGAGTCACATGTTTTTTGCCATCTGCTCTGATTGCGGCATCTTTAAAACTAATCACGTCACAATCCTCGATATTGACATATCTTGTTTCATTTTCGGGTGATGGCTCTATTAGGATGCCTGTATCACAATCCTTTATAACAAAACCGCTTACCGTGACATGTGAGGCATTGATACGGATTGCCGTATATCCATCAGAATCAATGATAGGCCTCTCTGTACCTGCTCCAATTAGCAGCAGAGATTTGTTTATAACTATATCGTGCTCATGATATACGCCAGGGAGAACGACGACTATGTCGTGAGGCGAAGCTCTGCTTATAGTATCTTTTATGCTTCCGCTACTATTCACAAACCAAACATTCCTATATCCAGCAGATGAAGCGCTAAAACATTCTTCTGACACGATCGTTGGTAAAACATTTGCAGCCAGAAGCAGCAACATCCCCACGATTAGATATTTAAATATTCTTTCCATTTTCTCCCCCCAAGTTATCAATCTATTTCTCCAATTTAAATCTAATGGACGCTTATATATCTGGGAAAGCAAAATCCTACCAATAACTCTTCTATCTCGATCCATTTCCGTGCTTCCTTTTATTCTTCCAATATGCTGAATTTTTATGGCATCGGAATCGCTTTTATACCAAACCTCTTTCTTATCTCCCTTGCAAGAGATGTCGCATCACCAACTCTGTAGTTGTCTGTTATCACTATTTCTGGATCGCTCAGCTCTACGTATTTCAGCAATCCATTAAAATCTGAATGATCACTAAATGCAACGACAAATTCCTTTTCTGATAACTTTCTTATGGGCTTTTCAAATTCCCAACCAGTTAGATAAACCTTTGCCCCTTCCTTTATTCTCTTAGCCAGCCTCATGTGATGGAGAAAGATCCCTTTCTTTTCATTTCCTTTTAACCTATAGCTTCCAAACTTCATTCCATACTTTTCACATATCTTTGCAACCCTGTACACGCTCGGATCCATGTACAATTCATAATCCTTCAAGACTTCTGCAATTTCCTGTAGCTTTCCATGATAACCAAATATGTGGATTGCATTGAAAGACCTTGTGAGCACATCAACTAACTTGATGAACTCATCTTGGACATCGAAATCTCTTGTGTTGGACGGATTTCCATAGGTTGCTTCCATTATCAGCACATCCGATTTGATTGCCTTTGCCCTTTCTATCCTGAAATCTCCGGTGTAAACCCATCTTTTTCCATTCTCATCCACAAGAAGCACTTGAGCAGATCCAATAATATGGCCGGCATCGAAAAGTTTGAATTTTTCATTCTCTACTTTCATTTCTTTTCCATAATCTAAAGCATTTACTTCTTTCCCCTTGAACAGCCTTATTAGTTCTGCAGTTGCCGGGGTTGCATAAACATTACTATACCGCAAACTCTCCTCCAATCCAAGCATGTGATCAGAATGGGCATGGGTTACGATCCTTACTTTCCTCTCTGCAAAGGCATCGCAGGCAACGTTCCTTCCAAGCAAGATCGCGCCATTCCTGCTGATCATTTCATGTAACAAATGGATGTAGAAATATAAGGTTCGCACGAAAAAGTTATAATGATACCAGTACCATTACCCTTCTGATGGATGAACTTGAAATGCTGAGAAAGAAGAAACTAGAGGAGCTTAAGAGAAGGCTTTTGCACAAAGAGGAGTTTCCAGAAAAACCCGTGGAGATAAACGATGGCAATTTCGATGCATTCGTTAGCAAGTACAGAAATGTGGTTATCGATTGCTGGGCTCCATGGTGCGGACCTTGCCTCATGATAGCTCCTGTAATAGAGGAATTGGCAAAAGAACTAAAGGGAAAGGTAATTTTTGGGAAGTTGAACGTCGATGAAAATCAAAAGACAGCTTTGAGATATCAAATCATGAGCATACCCACCCTGTTGATCTTCAAGGAAGGAAGGCTGGTTGATAGACTGGTTGGTGCGATGCCAAAAGAAGGAATCTTGCAGAACTTGAAAAACCTCGGGATGATATGAGGAAAATGAAGAGATTGATATTCATCTGTATCTTTATTTCTTCGATTTTGCTTGTACCCTTTGGTCTTTCAGAAGAAAAAGCTCTAGATTTCTCCCTTGAGGATATAGATGGCAAGACTTTTACATTATCGGACCACAGAGGAAAGATTGTTCTGATAGACTTCATGGCGACGTGGTGCCCTCCATGTAGATGGGAAATGCAGGAATTAAAGAAAGTCAGGGAAAATACGAGTGAAGAAGATGTCGTTATGATATCGATAGATGTTGATTACAGGGAAAGCGTTGATGATATAAAGAGGGTTTTTGGCGAATATGTTGATGAGTGGATCTTTGCACTGGATACCAAAGGAGTCAGTCAGCTCTATGGAATTAAAGTGATACCGACCTTGGTTATAATTGATAGAGAGGGTTATATTTCCTTTAGGCACGAAGGCGCGATGCATTCCGATCTTCTAATTTCTAAGATAGAGGAGATAGGAGGGCCCAAGATTTACGTAAGCCATAAACCTTCCCATCCAAAGGCGGGATCTGCGGTCAAGTTTTCTGCAGAGGTTCATGGAAAAAACGTAAGGAACATCAGGCTGTGGATTCAAGAATGTAGCAAATCAATGTGTTATTTCCCCGTTGAGATCAACATGTCGGAAGTTAGTTCCGGTCACTTCGATGCAACCTACACTTTAAGAAACGATACCATCTACTTTCACTACAAGGTGCTGGCTGAGGTTGATGGAAAAAACATAGAAAGTCAAACTTTCAACGTTACGGTTGAGAAAAAAAGCGAGAAGACGCCCGGCTTTGAGCTAATGATCGCATTGATAGCCATGCTTTTGATATTTACAAGGGTAAAGAAACATGAGTAAAGATCTCCAGAGAAAAAGGCTACTCTCTCAACTGATTTTTCTGCTAATTTCCAACCTTGGCGCGAGGTTTAAGACCGGACTCTGTTACCCTTTCCTGTACTGTCACGCATGCCCATACTCTATTGCTGGCTGTCCCATTGGAATCATTGAACATGCAATTTATAAAAAACATTTCAATTTATTTCTCCTCCTTTATCCTATACTGATGATAGCATCTCTTTCAATGATCGTTGGTAGGGCGATATGTGGATGGATGTGCCCTATAGGATTACTGCAAAGGATAACATCTACAGAAAGATTAACAAAGCTCTCCAGAAAAATACCCCATTCCATCGAGAGATTTCTCAGATATGCAAAATACATCAACCTTATTCTTTTTGTTTTTCTCACACCTCACTTTCTTGGATTCATGTTCACCGATATCTGTCCAATTGGTTTTCTAGTTGGAACCATACCCCTCTCTATCCTATATCCCGGAAGATTTTCTCCAAATGAATTCTTTCCATTTGCTCTAATGGTTTTCATTGCTTTCATCATCTTAATCTTTTTATTCAACAGAGGATGGTGCAAATTCTTCTGTCCAATTGGTGCTTTCATAGGTCTATTTAACAAGGTGAGTTTGCTAAGGATAGAGGTTGATAAAAGCAAGTGCGTGCACTGCAATGCATGCATCAAAGTATGTCCAATGGGGATAGATGTGCCAAACGTGGAGAGAAGTCAAGAATGCATATTGTGTGGTAGATGTATAGATGCCTGCCAATATGGAGCTATAAGCTTCAAGGTGGGTGTATGAGAAAGTTTTTTGCAATCCAAGTTACCTTGATCATTCTTTTTTCAGGTCTTCTCTCATATGTAACATTGGCAACAGATGTGTATGATAGGGTAAAGACCGGTATAGTCTCTGTAATCTGTCTAAGTTGTATAAAAATGAAGCCAGCCTTTGAGATAAAGTTCTTTTTCAGGACCGCAAATCTCGAAAACTACCCTTCATTCATTCTTGAAAACCTGTCAAATGGCATCATATTTCTCCACTTTAGGGTAGATTCGTGCAAAAGCTGTGATTATTTGGATGAGGTGATTTCAGATATATTCAAATGCAACCTGAAGAGAACTCACTATCTTGTTACTACCTCAAAACTTTATGGAGTCAACGTAACTCTCTTTCACATCAATTTAGATCATGTAAGTAAGGACAAAAAGAGCCTTTATAATCTCTTCAACGTGATGGGAAGCAAGGGTGGCGTTCCAATGATTTCCATTATAACACTTGGACGAAAGAACGAAAGCGTTGCCCCTTGCTATGCAACACTTTATGGATATCAGAAGAAAGATCGCATCTTGGATTTCATAAGGGAATGTTCCAAGCTTTACTTGGAAAATTTCAAAGATTTCAAACCCTCTCTTCAAAACCACAGGCTGAAAGGAGATCATTGAAATTCTTTCTGTAATTCTCTGGATCGGATTTCAGCAAGCGATCCACAAAGTCCTTTAAATATGCTCCATATTCCTGCTCTATTTCGGTGTACTGCCATTTCCTGTCCTCTCCCTTTCCAATTGCAAGAAGGAATGCGAAGGCAATCGACCTTTGTTTTACATCTTTGGGTGGCTTTGAAAGCATGGAGAGAACTTTTTCTTTTCCAAATATCAAGTAGGATTTTGCTAATTTGTCTATAAATTCAATCACTGGCGATGATGACCTTATGGAAGGGAATCTAGACAGTTTTTCTTTTCTTTGCCTTATACTAACTGCGATTTCTAGGATTCTAGATGGAGGATATGATAGATCGTAGAGCTCTTTAGCGAGATCTCTATCTTTAGTAAATTCTTCCAACACTTCTAATCCAAACCTTTTCCAGTAAGTAGTTAGAACCTTATTTGGAGGGGCATCCTCTACGATAACCGGCTCTTCTAACTTAGAAAAAATCATCCTCAAGGCTCTTTCTTCAACCTCATTTGGTTTCAGTTCCCTGATAAACTTTTCAACATCCGTTCCATAGCTCACATCTCTTAAGATATAAATCCTTCCTTTCAAGGATTTTTTCCACTCGTCGATGTTTTTCTCAATAAACCCCGCATCCGTGAGGTTACCAATGAAATACTCATCTAAGTGATCCTTCCTTCCCTCGCTAGAAGTTTTCAGGATAACTTCTGGATGGATGTGTTCTCGCAAATTGGGATCTATGAAGTATTTGCTCATTTCCATAATGGTATTTTTATTTTTTCCACATTGTAAGCATATCTTCATGATCAAATTCGCATTCTCCCATCGAATTCTTAGGTGATTATCTTTGGAATTTGAAGCGAGATGTTGACAGCATGCCAAATCCCCTCTTTTTTCCAAACCCGTTTCTTTTACGATAAACTCAACGAATTCCTCTGGCACCTCTCTATCGGTACAGACGAAATGCTTATTCCACGAATATAGAGCTAACTTGTTTTTAAATGCAAATTCTTTGAAGCCAACTAACCTTAGTATGGGATCATCGAAGTGCTGAAAAGAAATGAGTAGATCCCTATCTGCCTTTCCCCTTACTGCATACATAACCTCCTTTCCACCTATCCTTACCGATGCCAAATATGGCGCTTTTCCAGAGTGAGCAATCAATAAAGTGCCAGCAAGAGCCCCAACGAAACCTTTCTTCTTGCTCAATTTTTCCAACCTTTTGACATCGCTCTTAAACCTATCTACCTTTTCCAGTCTTTTTCTCAACTTTGCTACCGCCTTTTTTGCTTTCTCTCCATAGGGGATTGGAACAACGAGAAATACATTATCAAGCAATCTCTTTGCATTCTCAACGATGACTTTTTCTCTCGCCTTCGGTGCAGTCTTTGCAATTCCTCTCTTTTTAATTTTTTTCATGAGAGCACTATGAATTTTCTTGGTAAAAAACTTTCTAGTGCAGGGGAAGGGATTCGAACCCTTGAACCTCTACAGGACAGGCTCCTGAAGCCTGCGCCGTTGGCCATGCTTGGCTACCCCTGCGTTGCAAAA
>JAGHAD010000143.1 GCA_021161685.1 Thermoplasmata archaeon
CTGAAAATGGTATAGAGCCGTAATCAAGATAAGGAATAACTCCTCTACACAGCAGAGTCTTGGAAAAAAATGTTTATAAAGAAGCAAATTTCAACTAACCAGAGATCCCAAAAGGTAAGTTTGCTTCGCCTCTATAGCTTTAGCATAAACGAATTTACCCAATTGCAATTCAGCGGGAAGAACAACCGGCTTGTAGTTGAATGTCCTCCCAACGGTCGTCTTTCTTTTGCCCTTTTCGGTCAATAACACCTTAAAGCATTTGCCTACGTATTTTTTATTTCTTTCTAAGGAAATTTTCTTGCAAACTTCGGTTAGAAACCTCGATCTCTCCTTTGCAACATGAGTTGGTATTCTATCTTTGAAAAGCCTTGCTTTCGTGTGTGCCCTTGGAGAGAATCTAGTTATGTTAACAATATCTGGCTCCACTTTTTTAATAAGCTCCACGCTTCTCATGAAAGCATCTTCATCTTCACCAGGGAATGCAATGATGATATCCGTTGATAAGGTAAGCTCTGGTATTTCTTCTCTAACCTTTTCAACCAAGTCTATAAAATCTTGGGACTTGTAACCCCTTTCCATCCTCTCAAGTATTGAATCATCGCCAGATTGGACTGGCAGATGCAAAAACTTGTATACTTTCTCGTTCCTGTAAATTTCGACAAGATCATCAACAATCCTTCTAGCAGTTCTAGGATTCATCATCCCCAACCTTATCATGAAATCTCCTTCTATGTCACATATATCATCAACTAAGTCCTTCAGTCTCTCTCCACTATCCATACCATATGAAGATAAATCTTGGGCGGTGAGCTGTATCTCTTTACATCCTTTTTCTACAGCTTCTTTCGTGGTTGATACGATCTCCTTTCTTGGAAAACTTTTCAACCTCCCCCTTGCTTTCGAAGTGATGCAGTAAGTACAGGAGAAAGAACAACCTTCAGATATTGCGATTGGAGCCACAACACCTTCGTAATACCTTGGAAGCGATGTTTTGCTTTTTCTTTCAAAAGCCCTACCCCCGGCGATTTCAGCTATGCGATAAACCTCACTTGGAGGAAGCAAAAAACTCTCTGGGGCTACCCTCTTTACCAAGTCAGCCTGTACGGACGCCATGCATCCTGCGACAACTAGTTTTTTTCCATATTCCCGTAGCTTACTGATCCTGAAAAGCATCCTTTGCTCAGTAGATGCGATTACGGTACAAGTTAGAATAATGATTATATCGGCATCCTTGGGATCGTTGACAAAGTTATATCCTTCCAGTTTCAGTATTCCCTTTATTATGCTCGCATCGCTCTTGTTGGCTGTACATCCATATGTTTCGATATAGGCTTTCACAGAATTACAAGATTAAGATGTGCTATATTTAATAGCTTCTCTCAATCTATTCATTACGAAATCCTTGCCAAGTAAAGCGAGGAAGTAACCAAGCCTTGGTCCATGTTTCTGACCCAAGATGATAAGGTAAACCGCGCTGAAAATATCTTTGGCATTTGTTCCACTCCTCTCGGCACACTTATATATTGCATCGTGCAGGTTCTCTGGAGTCCATTCGATATTTGCCAGTATGTTCTCCAATACTTTTAAAGCATTTAGCTGATCTTCGGTGATAGAAATTTTTGGAAGCTCCTCCTTCACTTCAAACTTTACCTTCTCCGGTGCAAATCTATCAAGCCAATAGAGGACATTCTCCACCCTTTTCTTTAACCTCTCTTCATCCCTCTTATCAAGCTCCTCTGGTATTTGACCGTTCCTGATCAAAATCTTTTTTATTTCTTCCCATTTTCTGGTTATCTGTACCACTGTAACGAGGTGCCGATACGGAACCTGTATTGGAAGCTTGTCTGGTATTTCGTATGGCTGAGAAAGCTCATAGGTTCTTTTTAAATCCTTAATCCTCCTCTCGGCTTCTTCCTCACCAAAATACATCCTTTCCTCCTTGTCATACTCGTCCACTAGATCCAAAATGCCAATTCCCGGATCGAAATCTATATGCTTGGAAGGCTTGTTTTTCATTATGAGGAACCTCAGAACTTCTGGAGGGGTCATTCTTAGCATTTCCTCTGCACTTACCGCTGTACCTTTGGAACTGTGCATCGCACCTTTACCCTTCAACTGTATAAACTCATAAACGACGTGCATTGGAGGAGGATAGTTAAAAATTTCCTTAGATATTCTTTTACCTGTATCCCATGATCCTCCAGCGGCGGCATGATCCTTACCAAAGGGTTCGAAAGTCACTCCAAATAGTTTCCATCTCGCCGGCCAATCAACCCTCCATGGAAGTTTACCCACCCCTCCCTTTCTTATATCGATCTCTCCCTGATAACCGCAATCGCACTCGTATTCAATCAAGGGATATTCATACAACAGAGCTTTTGAGCTAGTGAGACGCCCACAGTTTTCGCACTTGATATTGAATGGTAACCAATCTTTTGGTAGAGCTCTTCCCGAAACTTCTTCCATGATTTTCTTTATTCTTCCGCTGTTTTCAAGAGAGATGCAGATCAAGTCTCTGTACTTTCCTTTAATGTACAGTTCAGACGCCCTGTATACCTCTGGTTTTATACCAAGTTCTTTCAACGATTGAAGGAAGGAAGAAAGGTAATGATCAGCATAGCTCCTGTGCCCTCCGCATGGGCATGGAATTTCAGATAAAGGCATACCAACGTATTTTTCATAATGATCTGGAAGGAATGGATAGACCTTTCTGAGCGGATCAAAATCGTCAGCTATGTAAATGAATCTAGCTTTTACACCAAGATCTTTTGCAGCTCTGTAAACAGCATCTGCAGTGAGAACTTCTCTCATGTTACCTATGTGGATTGGACCCGATGGAGTTATTCCCGTAGCTATCACTTGCTCGACATCTCTATCAAATCGATATGCTATAACATCTGCCCAGTGCATAAATTCAAATGATCCTAGTCCTTATTAGTGCCCTTAGGGGAATTCCATCAACATCGTTTTGCGCCCTTTTGTTTACCACTGCGATGCACAAAACCGGCTCTCCTCCTTCCTTCTTAGTGGCCGATATTGCCTTTCTCATCGTTTTTCCAGTTCCAACCACATCGTCGACGATAACCACTTTTTTATCTCTTACACTTGCAAAATTTGAACTGAAAAAACCACTACCCTCTGCTTGTGGTCTGAAAACGGCTAACTCAAGACCAAGCTCTTCCGCTATTAAGGTTGCGTAAGGTATGCCATTTATTGATATACCAACAACGGTATCTATCTCTAGGTTCCTATTGTTCATTTCTTCAAGGATTATGTCAGAAAGGGCATTTGATATGTAAGAAATGCGTGTTGAATACACTCCTATTGATCTCCACCCTATCCTTACATCCTTTGCAGGTCTTTCCTCCTCTCTTTTGCTCAGTAGCCATTCAACTGTTTCCTCCGCCACGTTTAGCTCAGCTGCAATCTCAAAATTGCTCAGGCCTTTCTCCTTAAGTTGCGACGCTTTCTCTCTTAAAGCCTCTATTTCCACGGGCAATCACCCTTTCCTGCAAAGTGAAGAAGGTATTTAGATTTTCTGCTATTCGAGTTGGTAAAACTGGAAAATCGGTGGGTTTACATATGGAATGCTATAGATGTGGATAATCAAGAAATCATAGCTATACATGTCTCCACAACCAGAACATC
>JAGHAD010000091.1 GCA_021161685.1 Thermoplasmata archaeon
GAGGTACTATGCTGAGGTCTTCATAAGGGAGGAAAATGCCCGTTGCAATAATCTTTGATCTTGATAACACTCTCTACGATGCTGAACAATATTTCAGACAAGCTTTTCAAAATATATCTGAATATCTCAGCAAAAAATATCCAGAAAATCCTAGAAGGAAGATCTACAATGTGTTGTTCTCATTATGGAGAAAGAAAACGAGCATGTATCCGAAACTGTTCGATGAGGCTTTGGAGATTTTAGGAATAAAAGAACCCGTTGATAGTCTCATTTGGGTATTTGATAATTGCCAAATAAAACTAACACCTTATCGAGACGCAATCTGTATACTCAAAAAACTGAAGAGAGATGATCACAAGTTAGGGCTTCTCACTGATGGGAAGATAAATAGGCAAAACCGAAAAATAGATTCTCTTGGGATAAGAGAGTTTTTTGATGCGATAGTCGTATGTGAAGAGACTGGCTTTCGTAAACCCTCACCTGTTCCATACAGATATATATTGAATAAGTTGGGTATTTCACCCCATCTCTCAATATATGTGGGAGATAATCCTTTGATAGATTTTGAAGGTGCCAAAAAGGCAGGTATGCATACCGTAAGAATTCTCAGAGGAGAATTCAGAACATACAAGAGCAATTCTTTCGTAGATTGGGAAATAGATAAGTTTAAAGAATTGATAGGAGTTATCAGGGAAATAGAAGTGAGAGTAAATGAAGGTACTGGTAATAGCACCACATCCGGATGATGAAGTGCTGGGATGTGGAGGTACAATTGCAAAACATTCGATGAAAGGAGACGAAATTCATTTATGTGTAGTGACTGAGGGATATACGCCCGATTGGTCTGAGGAGTATCTTAAAAATAGATCTTTAGAAATAGAAAAGGCAAGTAAAATTCTCGGAATAAAAAAGGTACATTTTCTTAAATATCCTACAGCAAAACTAGATACCATCTCCCAGAAAGAGTTAAACGACTCACTTTCAACTGTGATCAATAAAATCAAACCAACCATCATGTACATTCCGCATTACACAGATATCCATCAAGATCATCCTATGATATTTAGAAGTGCACTTATAGCTGCACGCCCCAAAAAAGGCTGTTATATAAAAAGAATTCTCTCGTATGAAACCTTATCAGAAACCGAGTGGGGATATCCAAGACACTTCAAACCAAACCTCTATGTAGATATATCAGACACCATAGAATTGAAACTGGAAGCAATGAAGGCATATGAAAGTGAATTGAAAGAATTTCCACATCCACGCTCCCTTGAGGGAATAAAAATACTTGCTAAAAAGAGAGGCTCTGAAGTTGGTCTTAAATATGCTGAAGCTTTTGAGGTTATACGTGAAATTATGGTATAAGGTGCTTAGAAATGAAATGGAAAATACCTTTATTTAAAATCTACTGGGACGATGAAGACATTAGATCGGTAACGGAAGTGATAAAAAGAGGGACCTATTGGGCTGCAGGTCCAGAAATAGAAGAATTTGAAAAGAAAGTTGCAGAATATGTTGGAAGAAGGTACGCAGTGGCTTTCAATTCTGGGACATCTGCACTTCATGCTGTTTTGCTAGCATACGGTATAGGACAAGGTGACGAGGTAATAGTCCCATCGTTTACCTTCATATCTACAGCTAATGCCCCTCTTTTCGTTGGAGCAAAGCCAGTTTTTGCTGAAATCGAGGAAAAGACATATGGAATGGATCCAGAAGATGTCAAAGAGAAGATAACAAATAAAACGAAAGCCATTATGCCGATACACTATGGTGGCTCTCCTTGTCTCCACATAAAGGATTTGAAAGAGATCGCTCAGGATCACGGTTTGCTACTGATAGAAGACGCTGCAGAATCTCTAGGAGCAAGAATTGGAAGTGAAATGGTGGGATCGTTTGGAGACGCTGCAATGTTCAGTTTTTGTCAGAATAAGGTTATAACTACTGGAGAAGGTGGAATCATAGTAACAGACTCAAAGGAGATCTATGAAAAATTAAAGCTTATATGTTCCCACGGCAGATTGGAGACAGCAGGTTACTTCACTTCTTCAGGTCAAGTGGATTATATAACCTTAGGTTATAACTTCAGAATGCCAACCATGATTGCAGCGTTAGGACTTTCACAAATGGAAAAAATAGATGACGTTGTGAAAATGAGGAGGGAGAGAGCAAAGTATTATAATTCCCTTTTACAGAAAATTGGGGGAATCAATCTTCCATTTGAAACAGAATATCTCTATCATGTATATCAGATGTATACGATAAGACTAGATGGATATGACAGAGATAAACTGAAAGAGCATCTCGCTAGAAAAGGTATTTTTACAAAGGTATATTTCGATCCGGTGCATCTAACAAGATTCTACAGAGAAAAATTTGGATATAAAGAGGGGACTCTACCAATGACAGAGGAAATATCCAAAAAGGTTTTGACATTACCGATGTATGCTACATTAAAGAAAGGAGAGATAGATTACATTGTAAACTCAATAAAAGAGTTCATAGAGGGAGAAAATGCATAAAGAGAGAGTGCTCGTAACTGGGGGAGGGGGATATATTGGATCAGTTCTTGTTAGGATGCTTCTCAGAGAAGGATATAGGGTCAGGATATTGGATCGATTTATCTTCGGTATAGAACCGATAGCAGACATACTGAATGATCCAAATTTGGACGTTGTTATAGGTGACATAAGAAATGTGGAAGATGTAAAGAAATCTCTAAAGAAGGTAGATCATGTGGTGCATTTAGCTGCGATTGTAGGAGATCCTGCATGTAGTGTGCAGGCAGATGTTGCTGTTGAGACGAATTTCTTATCCACGATAAGATTAGCAAGACTGGCAAGAGATAATGGTATCAAGAAATTCATATTCGCTTCTACTTGTAGCGTATATGGAGCAAGCGGAGACAAGATTATAGATGAAAAATCTCCCACAAATCCAGTATCCCTGTATGCTGAAACTAAATTAGACGCTGAAAAAGAATTGCTCGCTTTGTTGGATAAAAAGCCATCGCTAACAATACTAAGGTTTGGGACAGCATACGGCTTATCTCCAAGAATGAGATTTGACCTAGTTATAAATTATTTGACCAAGAAGGCACTGATTGATAAAGAGATAAAAATCTTTGGAGGTGAACAGTGGCGTCCATTTGTTCATGTTCATGATATTTCAAGAGCTATAAAGGTAGTGGTTGAAGCGGACGATGATATCGTAAAGGGGGAGATCTTTAATGTAGGCGCAACAAAAGAAAACTATCGTATGAAAGAAATAGGAGATATCATAAAAGGGATAATACCGGGTACAAACGTTGAAATTGTCAAACAAATTCAAGATAAAAGATCATACAACGTTTCCTTCATGAAGATTGAAAGTAAACTTGGATTTAAAAACGAGAAGACGGTAAAGGACGGAATCGTTGAAATAAAAGATGCGATAGAAAACAGCATAATTGAAGATCCCGATGATGACAGATATTATAATCACAAAAGGGGGTGAAATGATAGAAGGAATTAAGAGATTTAAAAACTGGCAGCGACCTGTTTTTGACGAAAGGAACATGACCAAATGGAATTGGATGTGCCAATATCATGAAAATTTGAAGATAGGAAAATATGTAGACATAGGCGCTTTCACATATATAAATGCAAGATACGGCGTCGAAATAGAGGATAATGTTCAGATAGGCTCACATTGTTCCATCTATTCCCACTCTACAATAGATAACAAGAAGGGAAGGGTTATAATTAAAAGGAATGCAAAAATTGGGACACACTCTGTTATAATGCCCGGTGTTACAATTGGCGAAAACTCTATAATTGGTGCTTGCAGTTTTGTAAACTGTGACATACCTCCAAACGTCGTTGCGGTAGGCATCCCTGCGAAGATTATAAAAAGATTGGATAAAGATAAACAGGAGAAATAGGAATTAATTAACAAATTTGTTAGTTTTTATCGTTACATTATTCTCGCATTTGGTCTCGTCTCTCTGGTTGTTGTTGATCTAGAGTCGATGGAGATATTGCCTGTCTTTTTGCATTCATCTCAGCAGCCACTTCCATAGAGGTATGCATCTTATCGTTTTATCCTCTATCTTAAGTTCATCTTCATAATCCCATGTTATCAGTGAAAGATTCTTACATTTCAGTTCATCGCTTGCTTTAATAAGAGATCTAATCTCTCTTTTCTCTATCTCGTCTCTGCCCGATGCATACGTAACCTGAATGAGTTGCTTTATTTTCATTCCCTCTCTGATAACAAAATCCACCTCCTCATGTCGTGGAGTCAAATAGAAAAAGACATTCTCTCTTGGTTCCCTCCTCAAGATATCCACTGCTACCACATTCTCCATGATTCTTCCAAGATTTTTTGAAGAACCCGGGCTCAATGCTTCTATTAATCCGGTATCTATGGAATATATCTTCTTTACCTGCATTAACTGGTACTTCACCTTGCAAGAGAAGGGAAACAACTGAAAGACCATGTAAGCATCTTCCAGATAAGAAATGTAATTTTTGATGGTGTGAACACTCTTCACTCTAAAGATGTTTTTGAGCTTGTTGTATGATATTCGCGATGAGAAGTTGGATATAAGATAAAAAGCCATCTCTTTTAAATCCCTGACGAACTTCACCTTATATCTTCCCACCACATCTCTGGAAATTATCATATCATACAGCTCTCTGAGATAAATCGTTCTGTTACTTACCTTGTAAACTTCTGGAAATCCTCCAATATTTATATATTTTGATAAATGATGGTTTAAAA
>JAGHAD010000060.1 GCA_021161685.1 Thermoplasmata archaeon
CCAGAGAAAGGTTGGAGAGGATGTTGAAGTGGAAGTTAAGGAAGTTAAGGAGATCAAGGATGATCCAAAAACTGGGAAACCCGCTCCATTGGTTGTATCACTCGTTAATCGCGATAGGGTAATGGTGTAGATAGATTAACCAGTTCAAGCTCGCCATCATAGTTATCTACCATGGTTGGAATCGGCAGGAGGACATGACCCATGATGATTTTTTGAAGCACTTCATAGATAAAGAAGAGATAGCACATTTGGAAAAGCATGGAAATTATCGTGAGCTCAACAGCTTTAAGTAAAGATCGATAACTCAGGTAGTTGATCACAAAGTGATAGAGGAAAGGTGTAACAAGGTATGTATTCAATAGACTCGTACACCATCTTTTTCTTGCCCACTTGAAAGCTTCCTCAGCAGATATCCATTTATCGTGATCAGCATCAGCCCTTTTGTAAAATATTCCTCCACCATAAAGACCATAGAGTAACATGGTCAGGAAAGATCCTTTCAATGGTATAAAAGTTCCAAAGTTATTTCCAAGGGTTGACATTATTATTACTCTTCCTTTACCTCCACCGACATCTAAAGGCTTGGCCGATTTTGATATATCCCTTACAAACTCCTTAGTGAACTCGTTTGCTTTTTCCTGATTGTCCTCCTTACTCGCTGGAGCAATCCCGCCAGCAAGGGAACAATCTAAAATAACGCACAATCCATCTATCCCTCTGCTTTCTATCTTGTCAAGCTCTTCTCCAAGTTCATCATCGGTTACAACCATATCAGGTGTGATTTCCCCGCCAAGGAGTTCCTTTAGGGCTTCATAGGTAATTAAGGCTTCATCCTTTCCATCGAGTTCATCGCCATTCTCATCGTTAACTTCAGCCCATCCATAGCCGGCATATGCAAACAATACCCTATCACCCTCTCCAGCTTTCTCATATAGCCAATTCAAAGCATCAAGTATACTCCTCTTCGTTGCATTTTTTCCAACTAGAAGTTTTATGTGGTCAGACTTCCAATTTTCCGAGAGAAGTAGGATATCTACTAACGAGCTACTCTTCTTTTCAATCAGTGGAGCGAACTTTCCAAACACAATCACTACAACAGCCCAATAATCCCTTTCTTCTTGTTTGGTATCTTTTCCTATCGCTCCACCTAGGTTAGTAATTATAAGGAGAGAAGAAAGCAACAACGCAAGAAACATTTTTTGCATGCTTTTATTAAATTAAAATCAATCTTTTAATTTTTTCTGTTCCAATCACCCGTCAACTACCACCAGAAAAGGATATTAATGTTCTTATCTTTATTCGGCATCATGCCCCACACTATCGTGGAGAAGATCTTGGCGCGGGCATCTGGCAAGAAGAATATATCACCTGGAGATAGGGTATGGGCAAAGGTCGATCTTGTATCCATGAGGGACTTCGGTGGACCAAATGTAATACTGAAATACAAAGAAGAGTTTGGAGATGCACCAGTTTTTGATAAAAATAAAGTTGTCATAACTTTTGATCTTCACGTTCCTCCTAGGCAGGTGAAGGAGGCAAACAATCAAAAGATATGCAGGGAATTCGCAAAAGAGAAAGGCATAAGGTTATTCGATATTAACAAGGGAATCGGTCAGCATGTGATTCTCGAGCATGGTCTCGTAAAACCTTATGATGTGGTGATTGGAACCGATAGCCATATGAATCTCCTTGGAATCGCTGGAGCCTTTTCTACTGGGGTTGGGGTAACAGACATAGTAACCGCAATGAGATATGGCAGATTATGGTATAAGGTTCCAGAAACAATTAAGATAGTGATATCCGGAAAGATCAAGGATATGGTGACGCCAAAGGATATCATCCTACATGTGGTTGGCTCGTTGGGAGCGGATGGACTAGCTTATAAAGCTGTTGAATTTGAGGGTAACGTGATAGAGAGGATGGGACTGGATGGAAGAATAACGATAGCAAGTATGGTAACTGAGATGGACGGAAAGATAGGTTTCATGGTGCCAAACAGAGAAGTCGAAAGTTTCCTTAGAGAAAGGACAAAAACCAACATAGAGCATATCGAGCCAGACCCAGGCGCAGAATATCTTGAAGTTATAGAATTTGAAATTTCAGAATTAACTCCTCAAGTGGCATGTCCAGATTCTCCAGATAACGTAAAAGGAGTAAGTGAAGTAGAGGGAACGCCCGTTGATCAGGTCTTCATAGGTTCTTGCACCAATGGAAGACTGGATGATCTGAGGATAGCTGCAAAGATACTGAAGGGAAAGAAGGTTAAGGAAGGTTGCAAACTCATAATAACGCCATCCACCATGGAAGTTGCTAAAAAAGCTCTGAGAGAAGGACTGATAGAGATCTTTATGGAAGCTGGAGCAGTCGTCACTAATCCAAGCTGTGCCCTATGCACAATAGGTCACCCAGGTGTTTTAGCTGAAGGAGAAACAACCCTATCTACAAGCAATAGGAATTACCCCGGGAAAATAGGGAAGGGAGGTAAGGTATACCTTGTAAGCCCAGCAACCGCAGCAGCAAGTGCGATCTATGGAGAAATAAAAGATCCGAGGGACATAAGATGAAAGAGTTCAAAATAGTCAGGGATCCAATCCATGGAGATATTAAATTTGAAGGTATCTTTTTGGAATTTCTCGAAAGTCCAGAAATCCAAAGGCTCCACAGCATAAGGCAATTGGGCTTTGCGCATATGGTCTTTCCAGGTGCAAACCATACGAGGCTCGAGCACTCGATAGGAACTTTCAAAATGGCTGAAATGGCTGGAGAAATCCTCTCTTTAAATGAGGAAGAAAGATTGATTTTATCTAGCGCCGCTATGCTTCATGACGTTGGTCATGGTCCTTTTTCACATACTTTAGAATCGATACTTAGAGAGAGGTTTAAAGTAGATCATGTAGATTTAACGGAGAAGATACTTCTTGGTAAAGAGGAGATCTTTGAAGAAGATGAGAAAAGATACGTAGATGCTCCTTCCGTTGTTGAGGTTATTGAAAAGCATGGTCTGAACCCTATGGAGATAGTGAAGATCATCAGGGGAGAGCATGAGAAGAGATATCTTTCCCAACTTCTAAATAGTCCTATCGATGTCGATCAGCTCGACTACTTGGTAAGAGATGGCTACTACACTGGTGTTGCGTATGGGCATATAGACGTGGAAAGATTTCTTAACATGCTGAGAGTGGTGAATGGCGATCTTGCCATATCAAGGAAAGGAGTGAGCGTAGTGGAGAATATATTCATGGCTAGATGTTTGATGTTCTCTTCTGTATACTTTCATAAGACGGTGAGGATAGCTGAGCTGATGATCTCGAAAGCCATTGAGCTGGCCAACGAAGAGCATCCATTTAAGTTCTATAAATGTACGGATGATGAAATTCTTTCTATACTAAGAAACTCTGGAGGTTTTCAAAAGGAGATCGCGATTAGGTTGAAGTACAGAAGACTTTTCAAGCAGGCATATGCTCTCTCTGCATATTGCGAGGAAGGAAATATTGGGCGCTTGGAGGATCCGGCTTATAGGAGTAAAAAGGAAAGGGAATTCGAGGAAATTTTGGGAATACCAGAGGGGTATGTAATAATAGATGTCCCAAAAAGAGAACTGTTTCTTTCTGAACCGAGAATAGATAAGGTCAGTATACCTGTTCTGGACACAAAAGGGGTAGAAAGGATGGAGAACATATCTCCAGTGGTGAATGCCATCAAATCCAGAAGAATTCCAGAGTGGTCGGTCATGGTTGTGACGGATGAACCTTATAGAAAGAAAGTTTCAGAGAATGCGGAAAGCATTCTTTTTGACTAGGATACTGGGATAACCAAGATCCAGAACACTAGCATTAAGACTAGGATGCCGTAGAACAAGGCGGTTACAATCTTTTCTTTAAGTTTTTCATCTATGCGCATCTTCATACCCCAAGAGCTTTTGGATTTATTAAAGTTTTCGGAAGATATAGAG